>JAKAZF010000465.1 GCA_021826605.1 Planctomycetota bacterium
CGCTCCTTGAGAATGGGATCGCGGCCATTCCAGAATGCCGGCGCAAAACAGAGTATCTGCCGGTCATCACTGATTCCGCCGATGCCATCTTCACTCCAGCGGTAGGCTCTGCTGCGGGCCATATCATGGGTGAAATAATTCCAGGCATTGCCATCCGCTGAATAATCTTCACGAACGGTCCCCCATGCCCGCTCCGAGAGATAAGGCCCCCAGGCTCGCCAGAGAGGTGCCATTTTGGAATCCGCCAGCCGCTGCTGCTCGGCTTTGCCGCTGATCCCTGAAGATGACGCATTATTGGTATTGGGCATGATTGGTCTCCAGCTTTGATACCCTTAAAACCCAGGCGGTGCCCCAAGGTGATTCAGCCCCGGACTTCAAGACAATTCATTCATAACGACTTTGAGCGAAAATTTCCAGTGATCGCGGCAAACAGGCAACCGGATTTCATGACTTTTCATAAATGGGCGGTTAAACTGTGCGCAACACACTGCCCGCGGAGACCAATATCATGGACGAACCAACATCCCATTACTGGGTGGAAATCAAAGATCTTCCGGAGAACTGGCAAAGCCTGCGGAACCATCAGGCCGAAACTTTGGCGGAGGTCTGGCAATCGCAGGCCAAGGACATGCAAAGGAGCCATGCGTACCATAATTTTTTAATCAAGCTCCGGCGGCAATGGGCTATTGAAACCGGAATTTTAGAGCGGCTTTATTCCCTCAGCGAAGGTGCCACCAAAACACTTATCGAGCAGGGATTGGATGCGACTTTTATTTCCAGCGGCGATTCCGACCGGCCCGCGGGGGAAGTGGTCGCTGTTATTCGGGACCAATATAATGCCATTGAGGGGTTGTACGCGTTCATCTCCGGAAGTCGGCCTCTGGGCAAATCATATATACGCGAACTTCACATGGTGCTGACCGCGAACCAGCGGCACTACGAGGCGGTGGACACCCTGGGACAACAGGTCGTCAGAGAATTGCCGCGCGGCGTATGGAAGGCTCTCCGGAACAATGTGGAAGGCCCCGGAGGCTTCGTGTTTGAATTCTGCCCGCCTGAACATGTTGAGGCGGAAATGGATCGGCTGCTGGAAATGCACCAGCGGCACGAAAAAGAGGCCGTACCGCCGGAAATTGAGGCGGCGTGGCTGCATCACCGATTTACACTGATACATCCGTTCACGGATGGCAACGGCAGAGTCGCGCGATGCCTGGCTACACTGGTGCTGCTGAAACACAACTGGTTTCCACTGGTTGTTACGCGCCATGAGCGTGCGGAGTATATTACGGCCCTGCGGTCCGCTGATGCCGGCGACTTGTCGCCACTGGTCAATCTTTTCTCCACCCTGCAGACGCGGGCAATCCGGCAGGCAATGAGCATGAGCGAGGAAATCAGCAGCGAGGCCTCGGCAGTGCAAACAATTCTTTCCGCGGTCAAAAGCCAATTGGCAGTTCAGCGAGCCGGCCAGATGGCCGAGAAGCGGAGGGTTCGCCAACTCGGCGATGCACTGCGGAAACTGGCCAAGGACAAACTGGATGACCGCGCAAAACAGATCGCCATCGCAATAGGTGTAGAAGGTGAGGGTTTCAGCGCATTTACGACGGAAGCCGGACCGGGAAGCACGGAAGCGGGTTACCACTCGTACCAGATCGTTCAATGCGCCAAAGCGCTGGGCTATTACGCTAACCGGCAGGTATTTCAAGCGTGGGCTCTGCTGGCGATTGTCACGTCCCAGCGCGTCGAGATTCTCTTTTCGTTCCATGGCATTGGCGGGAACTCGGACGGACTTCTGGTCTGCTCCGCGATGGCGTACAGCAAGCAATCCACGGAGGACGGGCACACTCAGATTGGCGAAGTACTTCCCCTGATGGATGAGCCGTTTTACTTCACATATCAGCAGGATCCCAAGGAAGTCATTGACCGATTCGGGAAGTGGGTAGACAACGCGATTTTGAATGGTTTGGATTACTGGCGGAAAAGCCTTGGGGCCTGATGGGAGGAATTCCCGACCGCAATGGTGTAAAATAGGGGGATGTTTACAGGCCTTGTACAAGCGTTGGGAACGATTCAGGCGACAATGGATACGCCGGGCGGCAGGCGTATCGTCGTGGATGCCACGAACATAGGCCCGGTTTGCTTTGAGGTTGGAGAAAGCATTGCGATATCCGGCGTATGCCTGTCGGTGGTGCGCATTGAAGCGGGCCAGCGGCTGGAATTTGACGCTGTGCGCGAAACCCTGGCGGTTACAACACTGGGGCTGAAACATCCCGGAGATACGGTCAATATGGAACGCTCCATGCGGGCGGGCGATCTCTTCGGCGGTCATTTTGTGCAGGGGCATATTGACGCGGTGGCGGAAGTGCTTGACGTTCAGGCGGATTCCAGTGACTGGCGGATTTTTTTCTCTCTGCCCGATACGTGCCGCGATATGGTTGTCGCCAAGGGAAGTATCGCCATTGATGGCGTAAGCATGACCATTGCCGCGGTGGATCATAAGACGTTCAGTGTGGCGGTCATTCCGCTTACCAGAGAGAAAACCACACTGGGATTGCTGAAACCCGGCAACAAGGTCAATATTGAATCGGATATTTTAACCCGCACGGTGGTGAATTATCTGAAAAATCTGGATCCGGCGTCCCTGCAGCGGATACAGGCCAATCCGGCAAACCGGATGATCGGGGCGACGCCATGACCGCGTATCTCCCCACCATTGGCATAACCATGGGCGATCCGGCGGGCGTGGGTGCCGAAGTGATTGTCAAGGCTCTATCTGATCCGGAAATACGGAAAATGGGCCGGTTCGTGGTATTTGGCTTTAATGAACTGATGGCGTACAGCGCCGATCTGGCGGAGATTGAACCTTTCTGGTGGCGCGATCAGCATGAACGCTTACGCGCATACGACCATGATGTGGTGGTAATGGATTATGACGAATTTTCGTTTCTGGGAATGGATGTGCGGGCCGCATCAAAACAGGGTGGCCTGGCATCGATGAAGTTCGTGACCGATGCCATTGACGCAGCGAAAAAGAATCTTATTGATGCCATCGTCACCGGGCCGATCTGCAAAGAAAGCTGGAAGCTTGCGGGCTATACGCGCTGGCCGGGCCACACCGAACTGCTGGCGGAAAAGACCAACGCCCGGCGCTATGCCATGATGTTCGCCGCCAATGCGCCGGAAGTTCCGGCGGGAACTGCACCGGGCGGCGCATCGGCGGCGGGGTCGCACAAGGGCTTGCGGGTGGTGCTTTGCACGATTCACGAACCTTTATTTGAATTGCGCCATGGGTTTAAAATCGGAACGGTTTTTGACCCGATTGATCTGGCGCATCAGGCATTAAAAGACTGGTTCGGCATCGAGCATCCGCGCATCGCGGTAT
>JAKAZF010000466.1 GCA_021826605.1 Planctomycetota bacterium
CTTCGCCGATGGGCATGTGACATGGGAGGCCACACCCTATTGCGGCGTAAACCATGACAATATTTTTACTTACTATGCCGATCCCTATTCCGGGTCGGGAGATTTGCGCAGCGCTCCACAAATCGGCTTGTCCGCCGGCGATCAATGGGTCGGCTTTACCAATCCGACCTTGACCAATGCCACTCCCCACGACACCTGCATGGTGCCGATCCGCGATGTGGCCACGGGCTACTGGTGACTTCTTCCGGGAAACCGACGGGATGTTCGCCTGTGTTATATTTTTTGCGGGCCTGAGTGTCCGCTGATACAGGACTCGGCAAAAGCCATGCTTGCCGGCGGGTTGCCTTTCACCGCAGCCCGCGAGGCCATATTTAGTCCGAACATGCCGCCGGACTCAGCGGCGGTTAACGGTCAGAAAGAAAAGTCCGGAAGTACAAGTTGCCGCACGGAGCCGCGTGTGCTTATGAGCATCGGATAAAAAGCGATACTTTCGACCGGTACCGGCGGGTCTTTCATTTTTTACGTTGTTTCTTTTTGACGCAGCCTGTGGCGGCGCTATTTGACGCTCCAGCGCCGCCCGACTACTCTATTTGCGGCTGTTGCGTTCATGGAAGTTCTGCGTGCGTTGTCCATTCTGCCATACTGTTGATCAGGATCATGTGCTGGATTCGCGTCCGGTTGAAGGGGGGGAGTCCATCCGCAGACGGCGCGAGTGTGAACACTGCAATCGTCGCTTTACCACTTATGAACGCATTGAAGAAGTGGTGCGATTAATGGTTGTGAAAAAAGATGGCTCGCGCATTCCATTTGATCGCAACCGGATTATCGCCGGAATTCAAAAGGCCTGCTACAAGCGTCCGATTTCCGCGGAAGCCATTGCGCGAATTGTCGATGCCGTGGAGGAGCAGGTTGTCCAGAAATATCAGCGCGAGGTGCCCAGTACGTTCATCGGCGAGCAGGTTATGCACCATCTGCGGCAAACCGATGCGATAGCCTATGTGCGGTTTGCCTCGGTATACCGGGAATTCAGGGACCTGGGGGAACTCGTTGATGAAGCGCGGGACATGATGAATCACGCGCAATCCAAAGATCCCGACCAAACCGATCTGTTTTCCGGTTAAAGCAAATCCGTGTCCCGAACGCTGCCGCAGGAGGCCTTTACTTGGGCGGGGTTTTTCCAGTCTGCTGCTGACGATGGATGAGAAAAACGACCAGGGCGATAATCAGGGCAATTCCGGCGGCGATGTAAATATAGTGTTTAACTTTATCAACTTCCCGGAAAAGCCAGTTAATGCGCGCAGCCTGCCAATATCCGAGATAGATCAGCGTTGGTACGCTGATCAAACCGGCCAGTCCGTCGACCACCACAAATCGCCAATACGGCATTCGCGAAATACCGCATAGCGCGAAAATCAGCGCGCGAACGCCGGGAATAAACCGTCCAACAAACAGCGTCCAATTGCCGTGTTTGCGGAAGTATTTTTCAACGCGATCCCGGCGCTTGGAATGCATGACTTTACGAATATGCCGGGAGAGAAAATTATTGGCATCAATACCGCGCTGTCCCACAAAATATAGAATGCTGTCGCCCACCAGCATACCGGTCATGCCGAAGAGGATCATGATTTCCAGATCGGGAACCCGGCCGGGGGTGGCAATCATGGCGTGATTCGTGGCCGTTGGGGCAGCGGCGATATCTGCCAGCGGACTTTCGTGCGGATTGCAGAGATAGCCGGAAAATATTAACGGCACATCTTCCGGAATGGGCACCCCGCAGCCGGCGGCAATCAGCAGCAGCGCCAGTGCGATGTATGTGAAACGGGTTAGCAATACCTGTATAAGTGGAATCATCTTTTGCCGCGCGGCTCCTTGTGGGTGATAAAATCAGCAATGACCGCCAAGGCAAACAAGGCAAATCCATGGAAATCTTGATTTGGCTGAATCAGGTCTTTTTCTTCCGCAATTCGCCAAGCCGCTGCCGGGCATCGCGGAATGCGATATCCCATTGCGCGATACGGCTATATGCCTTTTCCGCATCCTCGAGTTGGCCGGAGGCCTCCAAGGCCCGTCCGAGCCAATAATTAATTTCCTTGCTTTTGGTATCGCCGGATTCCGCCAATTCATAACCTTCCACGGCACGGCGGAGTGTATCAACCGCTTCCTGCGTCATGCCCTGCTCCAGGAATGAGCGTCCCAGCAGGTGCAGCGCATCGGTGCGGCAGCGTGGATTGTTCTGCGCCTGCTGCAGAACGCCAATGGCTTCCTCAAAGCGCTGCGAGCGGAACAACCGGTATCCATATTCGAAAAGCACCTGCAGATCCGACGGGTAATTCTTCACGCGCTCTTCATATTCCTGCAATTCAAATTTCAGACGCTCGCGTTCGAACTCCGCCAATTGCCCGGCAAGTTCCGTGTCATCCGGATTGGCACGGACTTTGTCGACCATCGCCCGATGTTGTCGGCGCAATTGTTTAATTCGCACATCACCTATTGTTACTTTGTAGCGATAGATTTTTGTCTGGGCATATGCTTTATCCAATACCTCAATGGCGGTGTTTTCGCTTTCCTCGGTTTCCGCATCGATCAGGGATTTGACATATTTCGTAAGCAACTGAGGATCGGTTGGATTTTTCTCCCATGCTTCCTGACTTTCGCGAATCAATTTGAACTTGTACTCCTCGGTTTTGTTCAAATTCTCCTTCTGCAGAAGGTCCTTGGTCATTTCCTGATCGCGCAGAGACTCCTTGAAGTCCGGCACCGATTCGTACTTCCCTTTTTTCAACGTCTCCTTCGTGCCAAGCTCTTTGACACGGGCCGTTAATTCCGGATCAGCCGGTGATAATTCCAGCGCCGCGTGCACCGATTCACCGGCTTTGGCGAATTCTCCAAAGCCTTCATACAGGTCGGCCAGTTCCAGATACAATTTCGGATCGGCCTTTTTTTGTGTTCGATTGGCCTGCATGACAAACGGACCGAACCAGAGCACCATTTCCTTATATCCCGCCGCCGTGGCCTGCCGCAGCATGGTCATCATCTGATTGATATTACCCGGATCTTTGGCCAGAGCGTATTCCGCGTTGAGCATCAATTCTTTCGGTGATTTTCCCTTGAAGTACGCTTTGCTTCCCAACAGTCCGCCCAATCCGCCACCAGCTTTTCCCCCCTTTATTTTTCGCCTCAGCGCAATATCGCGCAGCGCCTCATGCTCGGGCATATTGGTTGGTTCACGCAGGAGGCCCTGGATGAACATCTCTATGGCGTAATCGTAATTTCCCGTGTCCGCCACAGTATGCGCGCGTGTGAAATAGGCCTGACCTTTACCCGGACCTTCCGCAATATTACTTTCAGGAGTTTCCGCTTCAGCCATGAATTACA
>JAKAZF010000467.1 GCA_021826605.1 Planctomycetota bacterium
TTCCGACAGCAAGGGCATTACGTTTCTGGAAAAATATGCCACCGTGCTGGCCCGCGATTATGAATCGGTTGCCAATCGGGTGGTGCTGGAAGTGCACATCAGTTCGCGTATCATGCAGCAGATGTATAATCATGCCCGCCATCCGGAAATCCTGCAGCAACAGCCGATTCATGATAATGGCAGGAGTCACGGCGCGGCACCGCTGCTGGTTTCGCAATTATTGCCGGCAGATTTTGGTGAACATCGGCTCCTGGGAACAGCCACGTAAAACAACTGGGCGCTTGTCAAAGGATTAGACATAACCATGGCTCGATGTTTTGCCATTCACCCTGCGGATAACGTGGCCACCATGCTGGATAACGCCGATAGTGGTTCACACGTAGAAATTCTTGGTGCGGGCAGCGGCAATATTCTGACCGTTGGAGAAAACCTGGAACTTGGGCATAAAGTCGCAGTTATAGATATCGCCCGGGGTGCACCGGTGCTGAAATATGGCGTAGCGATAGGAATCGCCGACCAGAACATTCATCGTGGTAGATGGGTGCATTTGCATAATTGCAAAAGTCATTTTGATCAACGCTCCGGCACGCTGGACTTGCACACCGGAGCCGCTACGGACACACGTTATGAATAATATTGCACCGATAACATGGCAGGGATACCTGCGGCCTGACGGCCGCAAGGGCGTGCGAAATATTGTGCTGGTGATTTACACCGTGGAATGTGCCAGCCATGTGTCTCATGCCATCGCCAAGGATCAGGAGGATGTCCACGTTATCGGTTTTCCGGGATGTTACGACAATCAGTATGCGGTGCGTCTGATGCTGGCGCTGGGGCGGCACCCGAATGTGGGCGCGGTGTTAAGTGTGGGACTGGGATGTGAATATACCCAACCGGAAAAAATTGCCCACGTGGTGCGGGAAAGCGGACGGTCGGCGGAATGGTTCTATATTCAGGATGCCGGGGGCACGCGGGCGGGAATCGAAAAAGGCATCGAGATTGTTACCCGCCTGCGGCAGCAAATACGCAGCACCGCCAAGCGCGTACCCATGACGTTGTCGGATTTGAGCATCGGCTGTGAATGCGGCGGATCGGATGGCACCAGCGGGTTGGCTGGAAATCCGGTGGTGGGCCGTTTTTTTGATCGGCTGGTGGATGCGGGCGGAAAAGCGCTTTTTGAAGAAATTGTGGAGATGATCGGACTAAAAGAAATCATCTTATCCCGTGCCGCATCACCAGAGGCACGCGGGCAGCTTGATGAAGCTTACGAAAAGGCGGCCCGGTACTGCCAAAGTGTGCGGCAATATTCCGTATCACCGGGTAATTTTGCCGGCGGTTTGACCACCATTGAAGAAAAAAGCATGGGGGCGTTCGCAAAAAGCGGCACGCGGAATATTCAAGGCGTAATAAAAGTATCCCAGCAACCGCCCCATGCAGGCCTCTGGCTCATGGACAGCGTACCCGATGCGCACTTTATGAATTTTGGCTATACCAACCCCAATGATACCGAAGGAATCATGGATTTGATCAGCGCCGGATGTCAGATCGTACTTTTTGTAACCGGCCGCGGCTCTGTGATCGGCTCACCCATTGCGCCGCTCATCAAAATCACCGGCAACAGCCACACGTTTAATCGCATGGCGGACGATATTGATTTTGACGCCGGAACTGTGCTGGATGGCCGCATGACCATGGATCAGGCGGCGGAGGCGTTAAAAAATCTGGTCATCAACATTGCCGGTGGCGCTGTAAGCAAACCGGAAGCATTGGGACATCGGGAATATTTTGTCATGTACAAACATCAGGATACGCCACTGTTGCAAATTGGTTGCCGGGCGTGAAGGCCAGGCTCCCATGGCTTTCATGGGCGGCTTTAATCGGCTATTATTACGGGTATGGAGGAATTACGCCCGGGCGGTTAAGACCGGCAAGCGAGGGATGGCCCGAGTTTTTGGAGCAATGAGAAAAATCTATGACGCAGGCAGATATCACAGTTGTTACCGAATCGCAGTTGCCGGTAATTGTTGAACTATACAATCAGGTATTTCGACCACCGGAAAGCGAAAATTACTTTCGTCGTCGGTTCCAGGGCCGCTACAATGTTCTGGCCATGCTGGCATCGCTGGATAACCGGCCCGTCGGATTCTGCGTAGGTTTTGAATTAAAGCCCTTAGTCTTTTACAGCTGGCTGTTGGGCGTGCATGGCGATTTTCGCCGCAAAAGCATCGGGCGGCAATTGCTGGAATCGCAGTTGGAATGGGCCAAAAACCATAACTACGAATTTGCGCGGCTGGAAATTTTGAATCGCCACCGTGCCATGATGCATCTGACGGTTTTGCTGGAATATGATGTTGTCGGCACGCGCTGGGACTCCATGCACACCGACCTGCTGATCCAATTTGAAAAGCCGCTGACCAATGATCTGCGTTAACCGCACCTTGTTTCCCCTGGCATGTTCCCTGCTTCTGGCAACGCCTTTATGCGTGCCGGCAGCAACGGTGGCCCAGCCCCTGGCTGATGCCTACCAACACGTGCTAAGTTCCATGCGCCGGCCACCCGCCGCTGGCTTGCTCGTCACTAGCGTACTACTGCCGGAAAATCTCAGACACATCGGGTTGCAACCGGGAGATATTATTACCCGCCTTGGCGGCACGCGCATGCGCGACTTAATCACATTGAAAACCGTCCTTGTCACTGACCGCACCTCCAAACAACCGATTTCCATCATCGTGGCGCGCGGCACGACAATCCACCAGTTTCTGGCTCCTCTACCCGCGCTTATGGCACTGGAGCACATCGGCATAATCAGTGTGCGGGCCGGTGCCGCGGCACCATTAAACCCGCCGCCCACACCCCGCCATGATCTGAAACTTCAGTGGTCGCGCGTTCAAACTGTTGAACCTCACGGGCGGCAGGCCGTGGGCCATGACCTGCGGATGCTGGTTTTTTATCACCAGTTGGTAGTCGGTGCGATTCATCTGCAGGTTTTCCATTCTGGTGCGTTATGGAAATTGCTATGGAATCAGGAGTCTGTCTCGGGCGGTCCGCTGCCGGCAATGGCCTGGCAGATCAGGTTTATTCCCGGCACCTACCAACACGCACCGGCGCTTCGCACGATATCCTTTACCCGCTGGTCCAAACAAGGCATTCTGCAGGGCCGCCGCGAGGGAAACAGGATTCAAACAGTATTTACGGCAGCAAAAAATAAATTTCGTTCTTCGCGCACTGTGCTCTCCGCGGCCAACGCCGTACCGTTGCCCCTCCTGGCTGTACTGGCGTCCGCCATGCCGGCCCAACGCAATCGGGTGCTGCCGATTACCGATTTAGCACAGGACACCCTTGAAACCCGCTTAGGCTGCGTGCTG
>JAKAZF010000007.1:0-9202 GCA_021826605.1 Planctomycetota bacterium
ATAGGGGGCGGCGAGGGCGGGTAATGACGGTTTTCAGTGTGCAGGAGATAGGAGTTAGGAAAATAGGTAAGCGATGCAACGGTCAACGAATAATAGGGTTGCGTGGCAACGGTGTGTGCCGGTTCCTGTTCAGGATTCTTTTCCGCGATCACTGTGGCGACGTGTTATTGACTTTTCGAATCCCGGCGGACCGGCATGCGGCACTTGTGCCGCGGAGAACGCGCGGTGCAAGCACACGCGGCTAAAAGGGGGAGGGGGCGTCCTGGCATTACGGCTCGGATTTATTCCCACGCTGCATTCGGAAAGCGCGATACGTGGTAACAGGTCACTATGGTTGCAGACCGCGGAGGTTACGAGTTTATCCGGTTTGCACCGCGCGTTCATGTGAATAGGGTGGAATTATAATTGCGTCGGTGCTACGGGTTGGCAGTTCCACGGTTATGAGGCATTGATTGGGGTCTGATAATAGTAAAATTGGCGAAATTTGGTTGAAAAAAATTAAAGATCGCAGTATCATTATATCTAAGTTTTTACAAATTTGGATGGAGATTGCAAATGAAACACCACAGCGCCTCACACGGCTTGCATGCCGTGAAGAAACGATGTTGCAAGTGCCGGATGAACGTGGCTGGCAGAGCGCGTACCAAAGATTCGCATGGTCGTTATTACTGCGCGATGTGTCTGCGGACTCAGCAAGACCAACTCTTGCGGGAAATGCTTGCCGCCCAGATGCCTGAACCTGAACAGTGGCGCAAGGTTCCCGTGGAAGCATACATCCGCGAATAATGGTACACTTTCAATCCCATGCCAGTACTTGTTATAATCACAAGCTATAATTGGCGCGACGGCATGGTTGCCGACGATTAATTGGATGATGGATCGTTTCCACTTCCGCAGGCATGGATGGCGGCCCGGGCATGTTCAAAATACTGACTTGTTTGATCGCTTTTTTTATTATCGCCGGTTTGCTTTTCGGCATTCGGCAGGTACGCCTGGACCTTACCAGTCAATCGGCCCGCTTGTCCGCCCAGATTGCCCGCCGCCGGCAGATACTCTGGGATCAGCAGACGAAAATTGCCGCCGCTACCAACCCTTTGACTTTGGCCGCCCGACTTCATGCGATGCAGGCGGCCCAGGCCGCGACGCAGCCGGGGGCAGTTTCCGCGGGAACGATGATTTATGCCACGCCGGTGTTCAAGCCTCCGGCATATAACGGCGGTAATGGCAACTAAAATAATTGCCGCAGGAAGTTGGTGATGCCAATGGATAACCGAATCACGCGGTGTTACAGGCACGGGTGCCATGGTTGAGAAAAATGACAAACCGATTCGAACCATGCGGCGCGTTGACCGTCTGTCCGGCATGGTGCTGTTTTTTTCAGCTGCGATGCTGATCGGTTTGGCCGGTCGCGTTTTGTGGCTGCAGACGCATGTGACCCGCGCCGATATCGGAAGTCTCAAATCTCAGCACGATGTGCGTGTCACGCTTATGGCCCGCCGCGCGTCGATTTACACATCAGATTCCACCCTCATCGCCGGGAGCGTCCGGGTTTACAGCATGTTTGCCGATCCGGGTTACATTTTTGACCCCAAAGGCAATCTGAACGCGCTGGCCGGGGCGCAATTGATTGCCTCCCGCAAAATCATGGCCGCGGCCATGGCGGGATTATTAAATGAAAACCAGGAAGATTTCATGGCCTGGCTCAAGAGCCGCCTCTATTATGCCAATGGAGGACTGCGTCGTTTTGTCTGGCTGAAGCGGGGAGCAAATCATGCTTTCTACCATCAGTTTGAAATGGTCAAACGGGGTTTGATCCATCAGTCCCGGCTGGCGCAAGGAATCATCATCCGGTATTGGCGCAGGAATATTTTCACGCATTGGATGGCCTGGGCTTTATTCTCTCCACACGCCGCGTCTATCCGCTGGGGGATTTTGCCGGGCAGGTCATCGGCTTTGCCAATTCTGAAACTGGCCTTAATGGGTTGGAATCTCAATTGAATTCTCTTCTCGTGGGCCGCAGCGGGCAAGCCGTTTATGTAAAAGATGCGGCCGCGCGGGCGATGTGGATTAAGCAGAAAGGATATCGCCTGCCCAGCGACGGCATGCGGGTTTGGCTCACACTGGATACGACGATTCAGCAAATCGCGCAGCATGAACTGGATAAAGCCGGCAAGCAATTCAAGCCGCGCAGCGCGGTGGCCATTGTGATGAATCCATGGAATGGCGATATTCTGGCGATGGCCAATTATCCGGAGCTTAATCCCAATGATTACCAGCAAACCCCTCCAAATTTCTGGCGCAACCGCGCAGTGACGGATCCGTATGAGCCTGGGTCGGTATTTAAACCGTACAATCTTTCGTGGGCATTGAAAAACCATGTAGTGACGCTCAATACCGTCTTTGATACATATAATGGTCGCTACCGTGATCCCACCGGACGGTTGATCCAGGATGTCGGGGGTTGGCCGCATCTGACTGTGTTAAATATTCTGGTTTATTCCAGCAATATCGGCATGACCCAGATTGGCTGGAAAATGGGGATTCCAATGTTGTGCCAGGGAATCAACGCCTTTGGCTTCGGCCATACAACCGGCTGCATTTTGCCGGGGGAATCTGCAGGAATGGTGCGCCCGGAATCCCAATGGACCAAGGGCACGCTGACATCGGCAAGTTTCGGTTACGGAATTGCGGTTACACCGCTGCAACTGGCACGCGGTCTGTGTGCCATCGCCAATGGCGGCTGGCTGCCAACGCCCCAGATCGTCAAAGCGGTGGAAGTCAGCCCGGGAAAACTTGAAACCTGGGCCCAGATTGCCGGGCCGCAGCCTTGGAAAAAAATCGTTCCGCGCTCCGTTGAAAAGGAAGTGCGCATGGCGATGGAACAGGTCATGGTGCGTGGCACGGGTCAATATGCCATTTCCCCGCTGTATCGGTTGTTTGGAAAAACCGGCACGGCCAATCTTGCGATCAGCGGGCAAGACGGCTATCACGCGCATCAATACAATGCCACGTTTATCGCCGGCGGTCCGCTGCCCGACCCGCGCCTGATTTGCGTGGTGGCCGTGCATGAGCCGGATCCGCATTTGGGACATTTCGGCGGCACGGTGGCGGGTCCGGCCTGTTCGGCCATACTCACGCGGTCTCTGCAATATCTTCAAGTGCCACCGAATCAAGGCCCCAAGACAGACCCGTGGTGGGGTAAAGAGGCTCTGCTTAAAAAACTCAAGGGATTGAGCCACTGATGATGAAACTTAGCCAATTGTTAAAGTCCGTCTCGATACCACTGGTAACAATATCCCGTCCGGATGGTGATTCGGATCCTGTTATCTCCCGCGTGGTGGAGGATTCCCGCACAGTGCAAAGCGGTGACTTATTTGTCGCCAGACCGGGCGGCAAAAATAATGGCCGGAACTTTATTGCCCAAGCCGTGCAACGTGGTGCCGCCGCCATTATCACCGATCAGCCCCATCCCGTGCCCGCGAATGGTAGCGCGGTGATGATTGCCTGCGATACGCCCGCATTAGCCCTTGGCTGGTTGGCGCAGGCCATCCACGGATTTCCCGCACGGAGTATGAAGTTGCTGGCGGTGACTGGAACCAATGGTAAGACCACAACCACCTATCTGATTCGCAATGTCATGCAAAAAGCCGGTATCCGCTGCGGCCTGATCGGCACCGTGCAGCTTGATGATGGCAGAACCGTTGTGGAAAGCCCCATGACCACGCCGGGGCCGGTGGAGTTGGCGGCGCTATTGGCCCGCATGAGGGACAACGGTGTGCGCACGGTCGCCATTGAGGCCAGCAGCCATGCGTTAAGTCAGGATCGTCTCGCGGGCCTTGATGTGCATGTCGCCATGTTCAGCAATCTTACCGGTGATCATCTGGATTATCACGGCACCATGGAAAATTACGCCGCCGCCAAGGCTCGCCTGTTTGAATCACTCGCATCCGATGCGTTCGCGGTGATCAATGCGCAGGATACATGGGCCGCGCGGATGATCCGTGATTGCCGCGCGAAAAGCCTATCCTATGGGATTGATTGCCCGGCGGATTTCTCATGCTCCACTCCATCCATGTATGCACTTGGAATGCGTGTTTCCATCCATGCTCCCGATGGTAATATTTTAGATCTTCACACGGGCCTGGTGGGGCGGCACAATGTGCAGAACATTTTATGCGCAACCGCGGCCTGCTGGGCGGTGGGAATTTCGCCGGAATTTATTATTTCCGGTTTGGAAGCCGGTGATGTTGTTCCTGGCCGGTTGCAGCCGGTAGCGCCTCCCGGGGTGTCCCGTGCGAATATGCCATTTGCCGTGCTCGTGGATTATGCGCATACTCATGATGCGCTGGAAAATGTGCTTCACGCGATGCGCCCATTTACCCGCCGCAAATTGCTTTGCGTATTTGGCTGTGGTGGCGACCGCGATGTCACCAAGCGGCCCAAGATGGCTGCGGTGGCGCAGCGGCTGGCGGATACGATCATCGTTACGGATGACAATCCGCGCACGGAAGCCTCGTCGGTTATAATCGAGCAGATCGTGCGCGGCTTCTCCGCGGATATTGGCGATCGGTTGCTCGTTATTCCCGATCGGGCCGCCGCTATCCATCATGCCATCAACAACGCGCAGGAAGGCGATGTGGTGTTGATTGCCGGGAAAGGGCATGAAAAGTACCAGATGATCGGTACATCCCGGTATCATTTTGACGATGTTGAGCAGGCGCAACTGGCGATCAGCGCGCGGCTCGGACTAACAAAGAACGGTACAACATGAAGGCATGGCCATTCCAACAGATTCGTCGCGTGACGCTGGGCCGCTGGCTGGCGCGCGGTACACGCGAATTTGCCGGGCGCGTCAGCAGCGACAGCCGTGATTTGCTGCCGGGCGATTTGTTTATTGCCATTGTCGGACCAAATTTTGACGGCCACGAGTTTATCCCGGATGTTATCGCCGCCGGTGCTGCCGGTATTCTCACGTCGCGCCCGCTTGATGACAGTATTCTGGGGCGTGCCGCCGGGGCTTCCGTCACCGTTCTCCAATGTGATAACACCATACGCGGATTGAACCGATTGGCCGCCGCTTATCGCCGGGAGATGCGGGCCAAGGTAATCGCGGTGGGAGGATCGAATGGCAAAACCACAACCAAGCAGATTATTCATACGCTTTTATCCGCGCGATTCTCAGGTGTGGCCAGTCCCAAAAGCTTCAACAACAACATCGGCTTGCCGCTGACGCTGCTGTCGGTGGAGCCGCAGCATGAATATGTGGTTCTGGAAGTGGGCACCAATGCTCCCGGTGAAATTGAATCATTGGGACAGGTGGCCGCACCGGATATTGCCGTGATAACCGGCGTGGGGCTGGAGCATCTGGAATTTCTTACCGACATTGAGCATGTGGCACGCGAAGAGGCATCGCTGGCACGGTTTGTCGCGGATGATGGCATTCTGTTTTTGACCAATGAATCGCCGGAGTTGCTTTCCGCCTTGCGACTGACACGCGGCCCGCGCTTTACCATCGGCACCATTGGTTCCGGAGCCGACATGGAAGCCACTGAAATTCTGGAGGCCCTGACCGGGACTACTTTTACGGTCAATGGCCGGGGGCATTATCAAATGTCTCTGCTGGGGCGGCACAACGTATTCAATGCCATGCTTGCCATTGGTGTGGCGCGCCGCATGGGGCTTACGGAGGAGGAAATCCGCATCGCGTTGCAAAACGTCAAGCCCGCGTCCATGCGGTTGGAGCCATTGCAAATTGGTTCCTATAGGGTCATCAATGACGCGTATAATGCCAACCCCACCAGTATGGCGGCGGCAATAAAGATGTTTGCCAACCTACCAATTCCCGATGATGGCTCCTCCGGGCACCCGCGCCGTGTCGTTATTCTGGGGGATATGCTGGAATTGGGGCCGATGGCCGCGGAGTTGCATCGGCAGATGGGGCGTCTGGCCGCGGAAAGTCGCATGGATCTGTTAATTCTGGTTGGGCCGTTGATGCGGGGCGCGGCCGATGACATCCGGCGGCGCGGCATGGCGGTGCAGTATTTTTCAGATGTGTCCGTCGCGGCGCGGGAAGTTCCATCTTTGCTGCGACAATCAGATGCGATTTTGCTGAAGGCTTCACGCGGCACCTATCTGGAAAAAATCGTTCAGGCGATCAGGGATTCCCAGCTTGGCGCGTCCGCGGTCTTGGTGTAATTGGATACCCGGAGGATATTGTTTGCTTTATCTGGTATACACATGGATGGCCGGGCATCACTGGTTGCCCCAACATTGGCCCATTGATGTGGTGATTTTCCGCTCCGCGATGGCCATTATTTTCAGTTTTCTTTTCGTGCTGATCTCTGGCAAACCCGCCATCGAATGGCTGCGCCGGCAAAAACTCGGCGATCAACCCGAGTTTAATCATGCGCAAATCAACGCCTTAACCGTCAGTAAAGCCAATACCCCCACCATGGGCGGAATTCTAATTATTCTCAGTATCTTTGTCACCACCATCATTTTTGCGCGTCTGGATAATTTTTATGTGCGCATGGGGCTGCTGTGTCTGGTGTATCTCGGAACTCTGGGCGGATTTGATGATTGGCTTAAACTCACCGCCAAACGCCGCGTCCCCGGCAACCGCGATGGGCTTTTCTGGTGGGAAAAGATTGTCTTTCAGATTGGTCTGGGAGTGTTGTTGGCTCTGTTCATTTATTACCATGGCAAATACGATCAGGCTCATTACCTCAACTGGCCTTTTTTGCCGCGTGATATTATTTTGCCCACCTGGCTCTTTGCCATCATCGCCGTCGTGGTCATCACCGGTACCAGCAATGCCGTGAATCTCACCGATGGAATGGATGGCCTGGCCAGTGGCTGCATGGCCATTGTTGCCTTCGCGTTTATGATCCTAACCTATGTCACCGGCGATTCCCGTTGGGCCGCCAATCTGAATTTCAACCATATCCGCTACGCCGGTGAATTGGCTGTGATCTGTGGTGCCATCACCGGATCGTGTCTGGGATTTCTCTGGTTCAACTGCAATCCCGCGCAGGTATTTATGGGCGATACCGGCTCGCTGGCGCTGGGCGGCGTGGTCGGTTATGTCGCTATCGTCATTCGCCAGGAACCGATGCTTCTTCTGGTGGGGGGGATATTCGTTATTGAAGCCTTGAGCGTGATGATTCAGGTCGGCTATTTCAAAGCAACCCACGGCAAAAAAGTCTTTCTGTGCAGTCCTATTCACCATCATTTCCATCTTAAAGGATGGAGTGAGCCGCAGATCGTTGTTCGATTCTGGCTACTGTCCGCCCTGTTCGCCGCCATGGCCCTTGCCACCGTGAAATTGCGCTAAGCCAAGTGGTTCCGCTAAGGGTGGCGAGGGTGGAATGTGGTGAGCTGATTTGGCTACCGGAGGAAAGCCCGCCACGACTGCGGAACCCCGCCGAAATTCCCTGACGCGGAATAAATCCTCGTGGAAAGTTTACGCCGCGCGGGCAATGGGGTACGATTTTTCTTCACATCGCGGTTTCATGGTTCGCATGTGGGCGGACGATGCAGGGGTGGCGTCATGGTTTCATGGGCACGATGGTTGATGTTGGGGTTGTTGCTGTCGCAACTGGGCATCGTCACGGGATGCCGCAATCGCCCGTCGGCCACAACAGTTGTCGGCCCGCGCATCGTCAGTACGGATCCATCCGCCACGCAAATACTGGTGGAGATTGGAGCAGGGCGGGCTATTGTCGGCGTTTCACCATGGGATAAGCCGTTGCTGCCGGAATCCATGCGGAATCTACCCGTGGTCGGAGGGTATCTGCACCTGGATGAGGAGCTGGTGATCCGACTTGCTCCCACGGATCTGATACTTCAACAGGCACCGGAACGAATATCTCCGGGAATTATGGAAATGGCCCGGAAAAATGGAATTCATATCGTCAATATCCACATCAATACATTTCATCAGTTGTATGCGACTGCCACGGAACTGGGTCGAATCAGCGGCTGTTCGCGGGAGGCCGCGGTTAAAATCCAGATGCTCAAGAAGCAAGTGGCGGCGTTGGCGCGCAGCCGTCCCCAAAAACCCGTGCGTGTGGTATATATAATCTCCACCCGGCCTATACGGGTGGTGGGTGCGGATAATTTTATGGATGAAGAAATCACATTGGCCGGTGGTGTGAACGTAGCGGAGCGCTGCGGGGGAGGATTTCCAGCAATTACGCGCGAAACGCTGGTGCAACTTGCTCCGCAAGTGTTGCTTATTTCCGAACCGGGGCAGCCGATTGCATCAGGCGGGGATGATCCGCGTCTGGCGAGCTGGTTGACCTTGCCGATTGCGGCGGCGAAATCCCGGCGGATTGATTTGATCACCTGGAAGCGGGCACAGATGCTGACGTTGCGTGTGGGGCACGTCATTGATCGCCTCCGGAAATTGCTTCAATCACCGGCTGCCGGTCCGGGAGGCGGGCCATGAAAACCATGACGGCAGGTAGATTAGTGGCGATGATTGTCATTGCGCTGGCTCTGGCGGCGGGGGTATTTGTTCTATGCGTCGCCATCGGGCCTGGACCACCGGGAGTCCGGGCGGTGAGCATTGGTTTTCCTCCGATGGATATACTGCAATTGCGGTTGACTCGCGTGGCCACCGCAGGCATTGCAGGAGCGGCGTTGGGACTGGCGGGAGTATTGCTGCAGGGGCTGCTGCGCAATCCTTTGGCCGATCCATTTATCCTGGGTATTTCCAGCGGCTCCACAGTGGGTGTGATGGCATGGATTGTCTTTGGTCAGCAGTTGCTGGCGGCGTGGGCGGGCCACCCATGGCTGCAGGCTCTTTTTGCCGATGGCCAGACCATTCCCGCATTAGCGGGGGCGATTGCGGCGACATGGCTGGTTTTTCTGCTGGGTCGCCGGCGCGGCGGAAATCTGGACCCCATGACCCTGATTCTTTCCGGTGTGGTCATCAGCACGATCGGCGGAGCATTGGTTATGCTGCTGAACAATTTGGTGCCTTATGGTGCCAGAGCGGATATTCTCAGCTATATGTTCGGCTACATCAGTGAGGGAACTTCGCACACGTTGATCGGGATAGCGTTGCTCGCATTTTTGGCGGCGTGGGGGGGCGCGTTGACGCTTGGTGGTGCTATGAATATCGCGTCCGTTTCCGATGCGGAAGCGCATAGTCTGGGAATTAATTTAAGTTCTTTACGACTTGCGAGCTTTGCTCTGG
>JAKAZF010000007.1:9212-16752 GCA_021826605.1 Planctomycetota bacterium
TTAGCCACGGCGGCTTCCATCACCGTAGCCGGGCCGATCGGCTTTGTCGGTTTAATCAGCCCGCATGTATGCCGCGGCATATTTGGGCCGGATCATCGTCAACTTTTTATCACCAGTCCGCTGATGGCGGCGATATTTCTTATGCTCTCGGACACTTTTGTCCGCAGCACCGGCGCATGGTTCAACGGCGAATTGCCGGTGGGCGTTATTACCGCATTGTGTGGCGGCCCATTTTTCCTATATCTGCTGACCCGGCGGCGAACATGGATGTGAGTAGGATGTGAGTAGGATGTGAGTGTGTCTATATGAACAATGCGGCTTGCACTTTCGACTCAGGTTCCAAGGCACTGCCCGGCGCTGCCGCGCTGGAGGCATGTCAGCTAAGTTTTTGCTACGGCACCAACCCGGCGGCGGTGGACACAATTTCCGTCGGGTTCAACATTGGTGAAGTCACAATGATCGTCGGCCCCAATGGCTCCGGCAAATCCACTTTGTTGCAACTGCTTTTGGGGCATTTAAGCCCAACCTCGGGAAAAGTAGCTGTTCGCGGTCGTCATTTACGGGACATTCATCCGTTGGATCGCGCGATGCTCATGTCGTATGTGCCACAAACGCCGCAGGTAAGCTTTGCCTATACTGTGCGTGAGCTGGTGGCCATGGGCCGCTGGGCGCGGCAGCAGCGCACCGCTCCGGTGCGGGAAAATGCCGCGGATGGGTCCGGCGGCGCGGCCGTTTCCATTGGTACTGTTTCCGCATCACCGGGATCAGACAAAACCGATAACGCGCAGATGATTCAGGCAATGTGGGATATGGATGTACATGCGCTGGTGGATCGCACTTTCGATGAGCTTTCCGCAGGGGAACGGCAGCGCGTTGCCCTGGCCCGCGCTATAGCGCAGGACGCGCCGATTATGCTGCTGGATGAACCCACCTCGGCGCTGGACATTCGCCACCAGCTCGAATTAATTTGTTACATCACGAATCTGGCCCGGTGTCATGGCAAAACGGTGATTTGGGTCACGCATGATCTCAATAGCGCCCGCGCCCATGCCGATAAGATTCTGATCTTGCACCAGGGAAAAGTGGCGGCGCATGGTGTCCCAAACATGGTGCTCACGCCGGAGATTCTCGAACCAATCTATGGTGTTCGCGTGGAGGTGCGGGATGAGATGCTCCGGTTTAGCCCGCGTTTGGATCGCACCAGTCTGTCGCAAGTTCAGGCCGGTGCACGGACGAAGGAGTAAATCTTTATGCTGCCAAAGATGATTCCTGATCCTCCTGCGGAGGGTACCGCGCCCGGCATACCACAGGCGGCGGTGCTCGCGGGCGGGTGCTTCTGGTGTGTGGAAGCTGTGTATCGCCAGTTGCGCGGCGTGCAAAATGTTATTTCGGGCTACGCGGGTGGTACGGCACACACCGCGAACTACAGGGACGTTTGTACGGGCCGAACGGGCCATGCCGAGGCGGTGAAGATCATCTTCGATGCCAAAAGTTTATCCTTCGGCCAGATACTCAAAGTATTCTTCACGGTTGCGCATGATCCCACCGAATTGAATCGGCAGGGCAATGATGTCGGTTCAGAATATCGCTCGGCAATTTTTTACGCAGATGAACACCAGCGTGCCGTAGCCGTGGCATATATTGAAATACTCAATACATCGCATATTTTCCACGAGGCCATCGTTACCACGTTGGAGCCGCTGGGAACTTTTTATCCCGCGGAGGATTACCATCAGGACTTTGTCGCGCTGAATCCCGAACAACCCTATATTGCATGCGTTGCGCTGCCGAAGGTGCGGAAGTTACGGGAAATGTTTCCCGAAATGTTGGCAAGGGGCGTGAATTGAGATTTCAGATTTCAGAGTGAATGTGACGTTGGGGTGGCATCAATGCGAGGAACGCGCGGTGCAAGCACATGTGGCTGAAACAAATGAGTGGGGCGCTATTTTGGCGGTGGAATGGCTTTAATGCGGCCAAAGCGCTTGCCTGCGGTTTTGCCTGCGGTTTTCTCTCGCCAAGAGGGCGTGAAGTCTCTAAAATATCAGGTACATTAATAAGTCGGTATTCAGATCGGAGTCTTTGACTATGCACAAGAAATTAAGAAAAGCGTTGGGATATTTCATTCTGTTGATCATTGTCCTGATCGTCGCGCTCTGGTTCTCCCTGGATGGCATTATCCGAAGCGAGATTCAAAGCCAGGCCACGGCGGCGCTGGGAGTTCAGACAACACTCGCTGATGCCAAGTTGAATATCCTTGGCGGCAGTATCGCGCTCAAGGGGCTTACGGTTTATAACATGAAGGGATATGCTGATCCGCACCTGCTGACCATGCAGTCGTGCGATGTCAGCGTCAGTCTGCACACGTTGCTTGGCAAAACGGTGGTGGTGAAGCTCATCTCCATCAGGGGCTTGCATATATCCATGGATCAGAATGGATTGTCCAATAATCTCATGGCCGAAATCAATCACCTGAACAATCAGCAAAGTTCTGCCGCCAGCGGCAAACCCGCGCAAGGATCTGGCGGCAAAGCGCTGACGATTACCAAAGTGCAACTGCTCAACACCATTGTGCGGCTCAATACGTCGCTGATTCCAGGGCAATCGGGGGTACCTATTGTTATCACCTTGCCGCGGATGGTGCTTAATGAACCGACCAACCCCAATGGTCGGCCACTGCGGCTGGCGGGCTTGATGGAACAGATATTGCTGGAAGTTGCCAGGAGTGTGGCGAACAATCCGGCAATTCCAGCTCCCGTTCGGGCAACGCTGAATACTGCCGCCAATCTGATCGGATCGGGAGTCGGAACGATCATTCATGGTGCCGGGCAGGGAGTAAGCGGCGTGGTTAATTCGCTGGGGCATCTTTTGGCACCTGGTACGCAATCGGCCGACGGAGGCGCTAAGAGACAGCGGCCATGGTCGCCCATATCGCCGCGGCCGTGCACAGTGTGGATTGGCCCGATGTGCTGAGTTTCGCTCTGACTTATTTTGGTCTGGCGCTGGGGGATATTCCGTATACGCGACTGGATCGATCCAGTATCGCCCTGTTGGGTGCTGTGGCGGTGTTGCTGTTTCATCGCTTAAGCCTGCATGGCGCAATTGACGGCATCGACTTTCCCACGCTGATTCTGCTGATCAGCATGATGGTTATTTCGGCGCAATTGCGGCTGGCGGGTTTTTATGATTGGGTGGTGCGGCGTATTGTGGCGGCGGCGTGCCAGCCTTGGCGATTACTGGCGGGATTGATCGCATTTTCCGCATTGCTTTCGGCGGTATTCGCCAATGATGTGATCTGTCTGATTTTTACGCCGGTACTGTGCGTCGCCTTGCGGCGAGCGAGGCGTGATCCGGTGCCGTATCTGATGGCTCTGGCGACCGCAAGCAACATTGGGTCCGCCGCCACGCTCATCGGGAATCCACAAAATATGCTTATCGGAGAGACCGCGCATCTGAATTTCGCCGTGTATTTTGTAACCGTCGCACCGCTGATTATCTTTTGCCTGCTTTTGGATTATGCCGCGATCGCTTTGATTTATCGCTCCCGATTATTCATGGATGTCGAACCCTTGGCGGCGGTGGCCTCCGCCGACGAACATTATCACCAGCCGGTGATGCAATGGCGGCTTGTTTTCAAAACGCTCGTGGTGGTTGGCGTACTGCTGGCGGCGATGCTGGCGGGTTCGCTCATTGATGTCAATCGGCCAGTGGCCGCGATGGCGGCGGCGGGCGTCATTCTGGTATCGCGTAAAACCCGCCCCTCGGATCTTTTTGCGATGGTGGATTGGAACCTGATTTTGCTGTTCGTCGGCCTGTTTATTGTTATCGCGGATGTGGAAAGCCATCATCTGCTGACTTCGGCACTGCATTATTTGGCCACAATGGGACTGTCGTTAAAATCCCATTTGCCTCTGACCGGCGTAACGTTGGTATTATCCAACTTGGTGAGCAATGTGCCCGCGGTGCTGCTTATTAAGCCGGCGCTTCCACTGGGGGCTACGCATACCTGGTATCTGCTGGCGGTAGTGAGCACCTTGGCCGGCAATCTGACGCTGCTGGGTTCAATCGCCAATCTGATTGTGGCCCAACAGGCGTTACCTTTTTCAGTAAAGCTGCGCTTCCGGGAATTTCTGAAGGCCGGCGTACCGCTGACACTTTTATGCGTCGGAGTGACCGTTCTGTATTTCAGGATCGTCTGACAGCAGTGACGGCAGTGGGGGACTTGTTTAATTATTTTCCAATTAGTATGATTGATCGTAGCTGCGGGGAACAGCGGTTCCAAAAAATTATGTTATGGTGAGGACGGATGGGAAAGTGTGTTGAGTATTTCATTACTTTTACAGGAGTCTTACCATTATTACGCATCATTCGGCACCCTCGGTTGATTACACGTTTACCATGCGATTGAGCTATCCCAACGGCATTGGAATGTTCGCCCGCATCACGAAAGTCATCGGGAAGCAATCCGCCGATCTGGGGGCGGTGGACATCGTTGCCAGCGATTCAAAAAATATGACGCGCGATGTGACAGTGCGCGCCCGCGATGAAAAGCATATCGAGCAAATCGTCGCGGCGGTGCGAAAGATTAAAGACGTACAGGTACTGCGCACGTCAGACCGGGTGTTTCTGCTGCATTTGGGTGGGAAAATCGCCGTCCAGAATAAAATTCCCGTCACCACACGCGACGCGTTGTCCATGGCGTACACTCCGGGAGTTGCGCGCGTATCGATGGCACTTGCCGAGGATCACGCCAAAGCCTGGCAATTGACGATCAAGGGAAATTCGGTGGCCGTGGTCAGTGACGGAACGGCTGTGTTGGGACTGGGAGACATCGGGCCGGAAGGTGCCATGCCGGTCATGGAGGGCAAAGCGATGCTTTTCAAGGAATTCGGAAATATCGATGCGTGGCCCCTGTGTTTGAACACCAAGGATACCGATGAAATTGTGCGCATTGTCAGTGCCGTGTCGGTCGGATTCGGCGGGATCAATCTGGAAGATATTTCCGCACCCCGCTGTTTTGAAATTGAAGAGCGCTTAAAGCGGGATCTGGATATTCCGGTATTTCATGATGATCAACACGGAACCGCGGTCGTGGTGATGGCGGCAATTCTCAACGCCATGCGGCTGACGGGAGAAAAATTATCCCGGCTGAAAATCGTCATCGCCGGAGCGGGCGCCGCAGGCACGGCCATCAGTAAAATTCTGCTCAATGCCGGTGCGTCGGAAATTCTGATTTGTGACCGCAATGGCATCATTCATGAAGATCGCGCGGGCGGCTTAAACGACAATAAGCTATGGCTGGCACAGCACACCAATCCGCGCAAATTGAAGGGAACGCTGGAAGATGCGCTAAAGAAGGCCAATATTTTCATCGGTGTCTCAGGCCCCGGTCTCTTGACCGCCAAGTCGCTCAAACCGATGGCGCGCGATCCATTTATTTTCGCGTTGGCCAATCCCACGCCGGAAATCATGCCTGAGGAGGCCGCCGGCAAGGCGTTCATCATGGCCACCGGGCGCAGCGATTATCCGAATCAGATTAATAACGTTCTGGCTTTCCCCGGCATTTTCCGCGGCGCGTTAAATGTGCGAGCCAGGGAAATTAATGAAGAAATGAAACTTGCCGCCGCACACGCGATTGCGGGATGTATTTCTCCCAAGGAGTTGAATCCCGAATATATTATTCCGAGCGTGTTCAATCGCGAGGTGAGCGTGCGCGTTGCCGCTGCGGTACAACAAGCGGCAATTAAGACAGGCGTAGCCCGACGCGTCAAGGCATGAGATAGTTGAGCCGGGCGCGGCCATAGTTTTTGGCAAAGGGCGGGTAATGGGCCTGATGGTGCACCGGCATTCGTCTTAGCGCCGGCATTTATGCCGCCAACTTCGGTATTCCTGCCAAAAATATGGCCACACCCGAGCCGATATACCTTGTTGAATCATTCAACCTGAACGGGCATAATGTACATCCATGAAACTTGAGTCACATATTATCTGCGGAGATTGTCTCGACAGACTTCAGGCGTATACTGATAACACATTCGATCTTATTGTCACCTCCCCCCCTTATGCGGACCAACGAAAGTCCACTTATGGCGGCCTTAGTCCGGAGGAGTACAATGCATGGTTTCTGAAAAGGTCGGCGGAGTTCCTGCGGGTTCTAAAACCAACGGGTACTTTTATTCTCAATATTAAAGAAAAGGTCGCGGACGGTGAGCGCCACACGTATGTTATCGAGCTAATTCTGGCGATGCGGCAACAAGGCTGGCTTTGGACTGAGGAATTTATATGGCACAAAAAGAATTGTCATCCCGGAAAATGGCCGAACCGATTTCGCGATGCTTGGGAGCGATGCCTGCAATTCAACAAATCACGACATTTCAAGATGTACCAGGACGCTGTGCGGGTTCCGATGGGAGATTGGGCCAAAGCTCGTCTGAAAAAACTTGGGAAAAACGACATCCTCAGGTTGGAAAGTCGTGTTGGTTCCGGATTCGGAAAAAATATCGCCAATTGGATCGGCCGGGATTTGGCTTATCCGGACAATGTCTTATATTTTGCCACAGAGTGCTCGAACAAGCAGCACAGTGCCGCGTTTCCTCGTGCTCTGCCGGAATGGTTTATCCGCCTTTTTACTTTGCCAGACGATTGGGTACTTGATCCCTTTGCGGGATCCGGAACGACGAATGTGGTCGCAAAAATGTTGGGGAGAAATTCCGTCGGCATTGAGGCACTTCAAAAGCATGTGCAAATCGCCGAACAAGCCCTTGCCCATGAGGAGGTAACACACAGTGGCAAAGCCCATGAGAATGGAACTGGTAATTCGCTACGTCCAAAAGTGCATTCCGGATTTTCACAAAGCTCGGTTGGAGAAGCTGCGCACGATGCGGTTGAAAGAGGTCTTGCAACGCAAAAATCCCTATTTGTTTAGAGCCAGAGGATTGGCAACTCCACGAGAACTTGTTCACGCAGTTCTTGATGCGTACCTATCCTCACAAGAAGAAACACTTTTGGGAAATTTTCTCGAAGGCCTCGCAATTTTCATCTGCGGCCATGTTTACGGGGGCCGTAAATCCTGTGCGGAAGGAATTGATCTCGAACTTGAGAAGGATGGAAAGCGATATCTTGTGGCTATTAAATCCGGTCCAAACTGGGGTAACAGTTCACAACTCAAACGCATGTGTGACAATTTTTCGGCGGCGGCCCGCATCTATCGCCAAGGGCGAGGCGCTCTGCCCGTTGAGTGCATCAACGGATGCTGCTATGGTAAGCAGTCTCACAAAAGCGAGGATAAAGGCAACTATAGAAAGCTCGTCGGGCAGCGCTTTTGGGAGTTTCTTTCCGGCGAACCTGATATGTACATAAAAATTATCGAACCGATCGGTCATGATGCCAGGGAAAGAAACGTGGCATTCCGCAACCAACTGGAGATCGTCCTGGACCAATTTGTCAACGAATTTCGGTCAGACTTTTGTGATTCTTCCAACGCCATATTGTGGGAACGCCTCATCAAGCTGACATCCGAAGGCCGCGTATGAGGTTCAACGAC
>JAKAZF010000468.1 GCA_021826605.1 Planctomycetota bacterium
AACTCGATTCGGTGCGTGATCGAATGAAAAATATTGCCGTGCAGCAAGTACAGATGGTGCAATTGATACATGACAATGTATTTGATTCCGCAACAGTCCGTATTACCGCCTCGGCTGTGGATCAAACACTTTCCACTCTGGATGGCCGAGTGATATCCGGATCGGGCGAAGCGGAAGAATTCACGGAATATTGGACTTTTCTGCGCCGCCGGGGAGCAAAAACCCCCAATGGAGCCGGTCTGATTGAAGGAAATTGCCCGAACTGTGGTGCGGCCATTGAACTCAATGCCGGTGCCCAATGCCAGAGTTGTCACGCTTTATTGCGCAGCGGTCAATACGACTGGGTGCTGGCGGAAATAACCCAGGATTCCCAATGGGAGCCGGAAACATCACGCGATACGCCCGGTGTAACGGCGCTGCAAACCCGTGATCCTGATTTCACGCTTGCCGGATTGGAAGATCGGGTTTCCGTGATATTCTGGCGAAAGGTTCTGGCGGATCGGCTCGGGAAGGTGGACCCGCTGCAGAAAGTGTCAGCGGCATCATTTACCCAACGCTACAGCGCTCTGCTGGCCCCGCAGGCCGATGGTCAGCGGGCCTTCTGGGGTGATTGTGCGGTGGGGGCGGTGCAAACCATGGGAATTATCACCGGTGCTCCAATGGATAAGGCTCTGGTTGAAGTGCGATGGTCGAGTCGGCGGTATCAGACCGATGCAACTGGAAAAACGAGAAAAACGCCGCAGAGCAATCTCGCCCACCATCTGATGGTTTTGGAGCGCCAAAGCAGTGTCAGAAGCGATCCGGATAAGGGTATATCCTCCGCGCATTGCCCGAACTGCGGCGCTCCGGTTATGGATGATACATCCAATGCATGCAGTTTCTGCGGTACGGTACTTAATGATGGCTCCAGCGACTGGATTCTTCTTGATATGCTGCCGGTATACGGACAGGACGCACAGGATTTACTTCTGGCTCTGGCGCAAAACAATAACCTGATTTCAGATCCCGCGAAAACGCGCCAACAGGTTGCGGCAATGCTCAATGTCGCACCGCCGCCGCCCAGTGGTCTGTTGGCTTGGATGGTTAAATCGGTAGTGGACAACGGCAATATTGACGGTGGCGAAGAACGCATGTTGCGGCATATGGCGGACCGGCGCGGTGTCACCGATGAACAGTTGCACCGTATGATGGACGCGGCGCGCCGCGGAGAATTGCAGATCACCGAACCCCAATCACCCGATGAAATTCATCGCTGGCTCGGGGCCATGGTGGCCGCCGCCGTAATGGACGGCGAATTAACTCCCACGGAACAGCGGTTAATTGCGACGGTTGGTCAAAAATATGGCTTAAGCTCATATGACATAAAAATGCTGATCCGGCAGCAGCATGACCAGCTTTATGCTGCCGCCCGGCAGGCGTTAAGTGATCGCCGCCAGCAAATGCGTACCGCAAGTGGTGCTGCGAGCCGGTAAGCATGGCGTGTGCTCAATGAAACGAAAGCCGAAAAAAGTTCAAGCCGCTCCCGGTTCGGCCATAACTTGCGCTTTGACATATCCGCCGCTTTCAAACATGATCGACAATTATGAAAAGCCAGACCGTTGAACATTCTCCCGTTGCCACATCGTCCGCGGACTTTGCGCAGCGACTGTGGAATTCCGGACAGGAACTGCTGGCGGCGGGGCGGTACGTTGCTGCCCGGAGAGAATTGGAGGCCGCCGAACGACAGGCTTTCCTTAAACGTGATGCGGCCTTGCTGGCACAGATATATCTGCCGCTGCTGGAGGCGGCTCGGCAAATTCGACAGTTCTGCTGCGATGGCGTCATCGCTTTGACCCCGGCAAACAGCCGGGAACATCGTTTGGCCCTGCGGGAAGTGTCTAAAGCCGGCGGCGTGTTGCTGAAGATTCAAGCTGCCGGCCTGAATCATCCCGGTACCTTGTCGATCCCCGCCGAGGTCCCGGTGGAATCGCTGCGTATTGTACAACAGCACCACCATTGGCGAATTACAACGCCTTGTCGCAAAAAATTACATGATCCACAGCCACAGCCCAAAGGTATTGAAGTGTCATGGACACGCGATGCTCGAAAGGTTATCGCGCCGGCCCCGCCTGATGCGCTCGTGGCTATACTTCCGATGCCGGGTGTTTATCATCCGGGGAATCCATACCATGCTCAGGCTCGAGAAACGCTTTTATTAACTTTTGAGGCATTGGCGCTGTACTGGCTGGCACGACAGGGCGCGTTACCCCCCGGTTGGACGGAATTGTCCATTCTGCGTCAGGCCCGGAGCATTGACCCCGCTTGTGAACGGGTTCTAATGCGGATGATGACCGTTGCCCAGGCACTCATCTGACCGCTTGGTTTGGCTTGCAGTGTGTTGAATCGCAACCGCCGAAGAGCCGCACCCGATTTTGTGCAAAAGCCCTGTAAGCTCTGTCCGCGATTGTTCGCACAGGAGGCAAACGCAATAATGCGATCATGAGCCGCCGATCCAGCCGCGGGGGCAATGCATTCCAAATGCATATAAATGCCTCCACCTCGGTAAAGACCTGTCCGTCGGCCGTCAATACGTGCATGACATCATGCACACGTTGAGCGTCCAGCCCATAAGCGGTAGCATTGAAATCCGGCGCGGCGATGTCAATGGCTCGAAGGTGCCCGAGACGATCATGCCGAAGATGGCGTTGGATTTCCCGGTTACAGACCGGACATTGACCATCATAAAAGATGCGAAGCGGATATTGTTGTGATACTTGTTGCATACGAGGTAACGTTAGGCGAGTAGTTCGGACGAATCCAGTAGTGAATAGTGTATTTTCGTGTTTGTGTTAAATCGAAAAAAGTGTGACCGTGGCGAATTACAGTGAAAATGAATTCCGTCAGAGCCAACGTTTACCATAGGAAGCGCGGATCGAACCTAAAACCGTTATCCGCGTAATAAAGGAAGGGCCTGATGGCCACGGATGAAGATCTTGTTGCGGAGTTTGTGGCCGGTAATCAGGCTGCATTTGCCGAATTGGTGGAACGCTACCGCCGGGAGCTTTTCAGCTTCTTGCAGCGCTTTGTCAATGAGGCGGCTTTAGCGGAGGATTTGTTTCAGGAAACTTTCATTCAGGTCTATCGCAGCGCTGCGACGTTTGACTCCAAACGGCGGTTTCGTCCGTGGTTATTCACCATTGCGGCCAATAAAGCTCGCGATTATTTGCGTGCCAGTATGCGGCGGGGCACGCAGTCGCTGGATAATAGCTCCGGCCATGACGGCGAACAGGGAACATTCTTGGACCTGATGGAGTCTGATACGCTATCCGCCCCGGACCGGTTAATGGTTCTGGAGGGGGCCGAT
>JAKAZF010000469.1 GCA_021826605.1 Planctomycetota bacterium
TTGCAGGTGGATGATGGGCAGAATTGCTAAAAGGTTCGTGATAACGACGCTGTGCGCGCCGATGGTAGTTGGGGCTGGTGCTGCGCTTATCTTTCTTGTGCCGCGCTACCATCAGCCGATTGTCATCAGCCACAGGACAACTTTTATCACCAGGCCCTTGCATGCCGACGGCACGCCGAATTACCTGGCGGCGTTTAATGCCATCGCGGGAAGAGGCATCAATCCCGATGAAAATGCGGGAATACCACTGATTTTTATTCTTCGGCCGCATGAACCTGTGATGGTGCCCTTTTGGCGCAGGGAGGTTAAGGCACTGGGTCTGAACACATCCGTTAAACGGCCACCCGCAATCGGATCATTTATGGCCTATTTCCGGCGGCGTTTTCCTGATCCGGCAGGGAAGGGGATACCTTCCGGCGACAAGAATGCCACGCCCCGAAATCCACACAACTGGATGCAATATATATGGGTGAACAACGATAAAGCCAGCAGAATTTCTGAAGAGGAGTTGCGCTTGGCGGATCGGCAGGCCTGGGTTCCGCACGATGCATCGGTTCTGGCCGCGTATCTGGATGCCAACGCGGATGCGCTGGGACAAGCGCGACGCGCAACGGCACTTGCCCATTTTTATGTGCCGCTGGTTCCCGATAGGCGGCGGTCCGCCGCGATGGCTTTCGCGAATATCCCTTGGCTGGCACGGTGTAACGCTCTTTCCCAAATGCTCTTGGCTCAAGCTGATTTGGATTTGGGCCGAGGCAGGATCAGCGCCTGTGAGGGCAATCTAATCGCGATTCATCGGCTTGGCCGGCTGCTGGTGCATGAGCCCCAGTTGATCGTTTACTTGGTGGGGCTGTCGATCGACCGCACGGCCGATAAAGGAGATAGGTTGCTGTTGCAGGATCCGCTTGTGCATGAAAAAGATGCGGCACAATATCTGCATCAGTTATCAAGCCTTCCTCCCACAGGAACCATCAGGGCAGCACTCGATGTGGGCGATAGGATGACACAACTTGATATCTGTGTCTCACTTTATCGGGATACCTTCGAAACATCCGGGCGGCATTCCGACGCAGATATCAACGGGCGATTCTTTGACACATTTATTAATTGGAACCCGACTCTGATACAAATTAATAAAGGCTATAATTTGCTCGGGCGCTTTGCGTCGGTGCCGGTGTTCAGCCGCCGTGCGGCGAACATGAAATCGGCGATGCAACAAATATTAGAGAAAATCAAGGCGCGTCGGTTCGGTCTCTTTGGGCAATTGCCAAATAACATTGAAATACAGGCCTTGGGCACGGATTTCCGGGAGGGCGTACGGCTCTGCTATCTGGCGGCAAGGGAGACAGCCTGCACCCGACTTACCCGCGTCGGATTCGCCTTGCAGGCATACCAATTGCACTTTGGAAAATACCCGCCGTCGCTGGCAGGCCTGCGTCCGCGCTATCTTCATAGGATTCCCCGCAACCCACTGACGGGTAAGCCGCTTGTCTACCGTTGCACAGGCGACGTTTGCAGACTTTCCGCTACGGACCCCTTTGCTCGGGATCGGCCCCGATCAAAATTTGGTCGCGGTTTGATTATTCGGTTGTCGCGGCGCGCTCAGCTAAAGCGGTAGATGCGGGACCTACCGCGACGGGCGGATGTGCAGCGTGATGTCCTATCACGTTCCGCTTCTAACTCAACGCTGCCGCATTGAGCTACGGGGTTTAATCTGGGTTAATCTGTGAAATCGGTGGATGGGTGTTCCTGCGGTTGCACGCGTTTGTGCTGGGCGAACCTGCGACGGGTGAAACCGGCGGGCGCGTTGCGGCGGCCGGTCCCAGTGCCGCGCCGGAATGGCATGACTTACGACGGGATGCGGTCGGCGTATTTGCGGCGGAATTCGTCCAGCGAGGTGATGCCCGCCGGCAGTTCGGCCTGATCAATGAGCAGAACGGGTATGCCGTCGCGAATGGGATAGCGCAATCCGCCTGCCTCGGCAACCAGAAAGTCGCCATCCAAATGAAGGTGACTTCTGGTCAAAGGGCAAACCAGAATTTCCAGTAATTCCGGGTCCAACATCTCGGCTCCTACGGCTTAGGTCACAGTGCACAACTTACGGCCCCTATATGCTACCGGTAAAACTTACGGTGGTCTATTTTGCATTTTCAGGCAACCGGGGGTTGCATTTGGCATTTGTTGAGTTTGAAGTTTTCGGCGGCGACGGCGGGAATGTACCGTCAAGCACTACGCGCGCTTGGGGTGCTCCCTGATTTTAGTGAGTTCCTCAAAGTGCTCGCGCGGAGTCATCGTATCCCACGCAATGAAGCTGCTCCATGTTGCGTTGCCTTCCTGAGGGGCGGGTGATGTGCCGATGCCGAGAAAAAGGTTCCAGGTACCTTTTTGTGCGGGCGGTAGCGAGCAGTTGCCAGCCTTGCGCGAAAAAAAGGTACCTGACACCTTTTTTTTCGCTCCGCTCGCATTACTCACAGCGCTGTTTGACACGTGGGATGGTAGTCCGAATTACTCCTCCTTCGCCGCCCATACCGCGACGATCCCTAACCCATCCTTCTGGAATCAGCGTTATCCGCGCAATCCGCGGTTCAATTCCATGCGGCGGTGTATCGAAACAATATAAATGAAATGGTCGAAGGCAGGATTTATTTGTTTTTTTCCTGACGCATACCGAATGTGATAAAAATCTATGGAAGGCGCAATTATGAATACGACAACCACATGGGTCTTTGCGGACATGCCGAAGGACTACCAGGGCCTGGTCATGAATTTCATGCCAAAGGCAATTCATGACAAAGTCGATTACGAGAACACTGTGGAAATTATCGATGCACTCGTCGGCCACGGGCTTACCGATGAGCAGGAATTGTATCTTGACACACTTTCGACGTTGGTAGATGCGTACGAGAACAGGCACTACGCGATCGAAACCCATGGTATGTCTCCGGTTGAGGCACTGAAGTTCTTGATGGAAGAGCATGAAATGTCTGCCGACGACATCGGCAGACTGCTGGGGGAGCGGACGCTGGGGTCTAAAATATTACGCCAGCGACGGAAGATTGGCCTGAAATATGCCAAAGCACTGGCCAGGAAGTTTGCGGTCGATGTCAGTGTTTTTATTAATTGAGGATATACTTCAGGCCTGATGAAACAAATCCCGCTCCGGACGGTAAAGAGGTTCAGATCACTCCTGCTGGCGAACGGGCGGCGAAGGGTGGGGAGATTCGCTCGGGCGCAAAAAAAGAGCACCGCATTTGTGGTGCGGTGCTCCGTGGCGACTTTTTAGTTTTAATATGACCCGGGGATACTTGCGACGATCAGGTGCCCATATCATGACTGG
>JAKAZF010000470.1 GCA_021826605.1 Planctomycetota bacterium
TCCATGGGCTTGATGAACTTTTGCCTTGGCGTATGCCGGGCAGACAAGCAAAAAGCAGGCGACTGAAAATCGCGGAGGTATTTACCATGACACCGCCAATTACCACAGAATCCACCTCACGCTCGCATGCTTCGCAGCTAAACGGTCATGCGGGAAATTTGCCGCGTATGATTCCGGTGGCTTCAGATAAGCACGCGAAGCGACAGGCGATAGAAATAAAGAATCTTGAAGTATTTTATGGAAAAGGCCGGGCGGTTCACGGCGTGAATCTGCAGATCGCCCATGGCGAAGTGACGGCGTTCATCGGGCCGTCAGGCTGCGGCAAATCGACGATTCTGCGCTGCTTTAACCGTATGAATGATCTGATCCGACATTGTCACGTTAGCGGCAGCATTAAAATCCATGGCGCTGATATTTATGATCGGCGGGTGGATGTGATGGAATTGCGCAAACGCACGGGCATGGTATTTCAGAAACCCAATCCGTTTCCGAAAAGCATTTTTGAAAATGTGGCCTACCCGCTGCGGATTCATGGCATCCGCGGAAAAACGCTTATTGCCGATAAAGTTGAGAAATCTCTGCGCTCGGCCGGACTTTGGGAAGAGGTAAAAGACCGCCTGCATATTTCCGCGTTGTCCCTCTCTGGTGGCCAGCAGCAGCGCCTCTGCATTGCCCGGGCCATAGCTGTGGATCCCGCCGTGCTGCTGATGGACGAACCCTGTTCGGCACTGGATCCCATTGCCACGAAAACCATTGAATCGCTGATTAATGAATTAAGCAAAACCATAACCATCGTGATTGTCACCCACAATATGCACCAGGCCGTGCGCGTGGCCCATCAGACCGCATTTTTCTACATGGGCAACCTGATTGAAGTCGGTGCCACCGACAAAATCTTTCACAACCCCGAACACCAGCAAACCCTGGCGTATGTCACCGGCCAGTTCGGCTAAGCAACAGCGGCACAATCACACCTGCAGCCTGTCGGCCTCGTCCGCGAGGCCACGGATCGCGGATTATCCCTCGCAAGTGACGGCCCTGCGTCCGTGCTTACCAGGAGTTCTTATGTTTCAACGGCAAGTGACAAAAATCTGTTCCCTGCTCGGCAAAGCGTGCACGATCGTGATCGCCATAGCAGCCGTCGTGCTGGGGTGCCGTGCCACGTTGGCCAAGGGTGGCGATTTGGCAAACATGGATCCTTTTGGCGTGGCCACCGGAGCTCCAGCCTCGTCCGCTTACGCCAGGTGGATGCCCTGGATGAGCAAAGCGGGCGTAAAATGGGCGCGACTGGGGGTGTCGTGGCGCGTTATCGAGCCGCAGCGGGGAGTTTGGAACTTCAAGACATTGGATTCCATGATTCAAGGCGGCGCGGCCAATGGAATATATCTTAACGGTTTACTCCTTTACAACGCACCGTGGATCAACGCCAGGACCCATACCTTTCCGATGCACCATCTCGGGGCCTGGTCAAACTATGTTTCCAAGCTCGTTGCACATACCAGGGGAAAAGTGGATTACTACGAAGTCTGGAATGAGCCGGAATCCTTTGCTGCCGGTGGAACCGCGGCCCAATACGGCCGACTTGTGCGCGTGTCGTACGACGCCGCCCGGAAAGCCAACCCCCACGTCCAGATTGGTTTAAGCGTACACTGCGTGGATGTGGTGTACATGCAGGAAGCCATACAGGCCGGTGCGGCGAATCATTTCGATTTTATTTGTGTCCATCCCTATGAGGTGCTGGGCATGGTGCAGCATGGATGGGAGGGTGATTATATGAGCATCGTTCCCACAATCCGCAGAATGCTGGCCGTATACGACCCGGCGAGAGTCAACGCGCCCATCTGGATTACCGAGGAAGGTCAGCGGATTGGATATTACGGCACCACGGCCACGTCGCAGACGCGGGATATCGTTAAAGGTTACGTGATGGGTATAGCCCAGGGCATTGCCCGCATCGAGTGGTATCAGGCGATGGACGGTGCCAGTATTGGCATGGGGCTACTAACGCGAAAAGGGCAGCCACGCCCAGCCTATACCGCCTTGCAGACCACGACCAAATTTATCGGGCCAATTCCCGCCTATCAAGGCTGGGTACTTCTGAATCACCGCGATTACGGTTTCATTTTCAAAGGCCCGCACGGAAACGTCCTGTTCACCTGGGCCCGGCCCGGCACAATCGACCGGGTACGATTTTCCCATCGTGTGCGGATCATTAACCCGGCCACCGGCATGAGCGATAACCTGGCAGCCGGTCATTCGCTGCGCCTGACCAATGCCCCCAGGGTGGTGGTGGGTGTTTCGGCCAGGTTGGTGGCCCAGGCACAACATGATAAATCACAGCCCTTTCCGTGGGGTGGCAATTACAGTCACGCCGCCAGGGTATCTATCCGCATGGGTAGTCCCAATCGGGATGGGGGGCTGCACCAACTTAAGCCTGATGCTACCTCGGTGGCGGTTCACATCTACGGCACCACGGCGCGGCTATGCAACAATGTCAAGAGGCATGTTCGACAGAACTTTGAAGTGGATCCGAATTTTATTTCGTTCCGACCTCACCACGTGAATATCACGGTCACCGCGCGCCGCAACAAGAATAATACGCGGGCCGGATTCGTCGTTGGTTACGAATCAACCACCGGCCTCAAGCACAACAGCCCCGGAGGCTGGTGGACTATCCCGGGGAATCAACGCTGGTACACGCACACATTCAGGCTTTCCAATGCAGAATTTGTCGGGCTGTGGGCGTATAACTTTGACATCAATTCCGACAGCCCCAATAACGGGGGCTACTACATCAAGAAAATCATTGTAACCAAGTGAGCCAAGGACCAAAAAAAGTTGGCCAGGTGCCTTGCCTCGCACTCCGATACGTCTTCGGAACTTCGAAGAACCTTCGCGAGTAAAAAAGGATTCCGCGCTTTCCCATCCATTATTGGCAAGGACATCCCCTTTGTGCTCCTCAAGCCGGTGGGCGGGGGAAAGATCATCACACTGCGGTTGGCCAAGGTGGGTAAAAAATGGTATCAGTCGCGACAATCGGACGACAGTACGCCTGCGGACTGGCTTCCGAAATACCCGCCGTATGAGGCCTATGTTTTGGGCCACGCGACGTTGTCGCTAATGATCAAATCGGCGGAGAAATAAATAATTATTTTCACACATTCGAGCACAGTTCGAAAGATCGCGTTTATTACCGCGAGCACCGTGGTGATAACCCGGGGGGTTGGTTGGCGACACTGGATCAACCACCGGATTATCATCCGGTGCTCTGCAAGTAATGACGATGGCGTACCTGACAGGGATGGTACTCCGAGGAGCCGCGCCGCAGAGGGGCGG
>JAKAZF010000471.1 GCA_021826605.1 Planctomycetota bacterium
ACCACTGAACGGATAGCTCTACTTCCTTTACGTGCGTGATAATCCCTGTGGATGGGTTCAGGCAGATCAGTTTTTGGTGGCTTGCGTATCTTACCAAAGCGGCCGCTTTATGACGGCTTATCCAACAGTAGCTTTCAGCGTGAAGGGGTGCCACCCGCTGTGATTTGAGATTGCTAACATGCTTCGCCTCTATCGCTTTCAGCGGCAGTTTACGTGTGTACGGGGTAGATAACTTACCTTGCGGACCAATCGAAAAGGAAACAAGGTTCCGGCCGTCACACGTGATACCCGTGCTTCCGCCTCCCCGCGTTGCGCAAAGGAATGGCTTATCCGGTAATTTGGGTGCCAAGGGGAGTAACTCCTGTATCCCATAGATCATAGCCGATCTTCGGAAGGACGCACGCGCCTGTGGCGGCTCATACGGGGCCTGTGTTCGCAGCCCCGTTACCCGGTAGTACGGTTACCCCTCAGGCTCGGCGGTGACATTTCTATTTCGGTTAAGGTGTTCATGCGATTGCTGACGCTGGGCCTCAGGCGTATTACAATATCTCGCGTCTTACATAGGCTGGTCAAAAGGAAGTTTGTATGCGTCACTGCCCCGGAGTAAAAACGTTGCTCAACGCGGTTTCACGGTGTTTCCGAAACTCTTTGTCTTTTAAGTCAATAGGGCTTTTTATCATCGCGCTGCCCCTCGCTGGAGCGGCACGGGCGGGTGCCGCGCCAGCTCGAGTGATATCCTTGAATGCTCAACAGGCGGGCAAAGAGTTCCATTCACAGTTGAACATATGTATCGGCGGCGATCATGCGGCCAATGAGATGAACCCGGAAACTATGCGGCAATTGGCCCAGGCACACCGGGACTGTGGAATTGCCTATCTGCGGTTTCACGGGCTGCTGGATGATGATATGAAAGTTGTTACCCGCAATCCGCAGGGTAAATTGGTTTATAACTGGCGCAAAATTGATCGGCTGTACGCGATGATGCAAAAAGCCGGGGTCAAACCGCTGGTTGAATTAAGTTTTATGCCGGACGCTTTGGCATCAGGCAAGGCTACTATATTTTATTACAAGGGAAACACTACTCCGCCGAAACATTTCCGGCAATGGGGGAAGTTGATCACGGCTCTGGTGCGGAATCTTGAAAAGCGTTTTGGTCGCAAGAATGTTGAGACCTGGTATTTCGAGGTCTGGAATGAACCGAATATCAATTTTTGGAAAGGAACATTCCAGAGCTATATCAAGCTCTATGCGACTACGGTTCATGCCATTAAAGCTGTTGACCCGAAACTGCGGGTGGGCGGCCCGGCCACTGCCGGCCTGAGCTGGATAAAGCGCTTTATTGCCGCGTGTCATCAGAAACATCTGCCAGTGGATTTTATTTCCAGCCACACCTACGGCTCGGGCCCGCACCCGTGGCCGGGCAAGCGCAAGGGGTTGCGCGTTGCCGGAAATCCCAATGCAATCGCCGGCGGCATTCGTGCGACGTGGGCCAAAATACACCACTCCGCCATGCCATACTTACCGCTGTTTATCAGCGAATGGGGGCCGTCATACTCCAGCCGCGATGCAGTGCACGACAGTTATTTCCAGGGCGTATGGCTGCTGGAACAATTGCACTCCATGAAACATCCTCCGCAGATCATGTCTTATTGGGCTCTGTCGGACATATTTGAAGAAGACGGGCCGCAGACGTTGCCGTTTGAAGGCGGATTTGGCATTTTCAATCCGGAAGGCATCCGCAAGCCTACATTCTTTGCACTGGAATATCTTCATGATCTTCAGGGGCGGCAACTTATGACCCATGACGGCGATTCGATTGCCGTTGTGCGGCACGGCGGCATTTCCTTGCTGGCCTGGAGCTACCATTGGCCTAAACAAACCGCGCGCGATGACGTATTTTTCGCGGCACCGCATCCATCCGTGCCGGCTCGAACCATTTCCTTGCATGTTAAGCATCTCAAGGCCGGGAAATATATTCTGCGGATACATGAAGTTGGATATCGCCATAATGATGCGTATACGATCTATCAGAAGTGGGGCAGGCCGCCTCATTTAACCGGAAGTCAACTGGGAATTCTGCGCCGGTCCACAACCAATAAACCGGTGATAAAGAAAATCGTTACCGTGGCCGGCAGCGGCGATTGGACTTATCAGGTTCCCATGCGGACCAACCAGATTATACTTTTGCAATTATCGCCGACGGTGAATTAACACACGGTCCGCCTATCAGTGCCCATGGGGGTAGCAATGTTTCCGGGCCACCGGGTCGTGCGGGGAAACTTCACAATAGGGGTAGGGAGGTCGCTTTTATTGAACGATCAGGAGTGTTCGGCAGACCAAGCCTTAAAGGTTAAATAAATTAGTATGAAATTCACGACCGTGATAGAACGTGATCGGGGCGGCAAACGGTGACCGAATGCCCCTCCGTACCCGGTTGCATCAGCCGAGGAACACCCGGGACGAGGCGCTGGCCACCGGCCAATCGCTATATGATGCGGTTCTGGAAAGCGTGACGTTGCGCATACGGCCCATTGTGCTCACCGCCACGGCGTGCCGAGGCAAGAGGAATCATGATACAACTGCGTCCCCCTTTATCTTCCTCCGGCCTGAAAAAGCTTCTGCATTTCCGCGAGAAATTCATCTGCCTGACGAATCCGATGCAGTACACGATCCGGTTCAAAAGTAGTCAAAGCCTGGCAGTCCGCTTCCTGTCGGTCTTCAAACGCCTGATCGTAAAACTGTCCCCATTGCACCGCAAGGCGATTACTGTTTATCAGGTACTGATGCACGGCCGCCCGCACACCGGCATGTTTGCTGAACTGACGATTTTCATTCAGCAGAACCGCACTGGCGGCGTAGAAGCACGCGTAGTAAATTCGGTTAATGGCTAATGCCATATCCCCCGCAGCGTAGTCTCTGCCAGCAGCCACGAGGGCTGTGCTGGCTTTTCTAATCCATCCCTCCGCTACCGCTTTGCGAGCCTCCTGATCGTTCATGCCATCGCTCCGTCTCTCTCAATTTCGGTGTGAATTGGAAGCACCCGGTAAAGCCCATGCTCCCATTGCTCCAAGGGCACGACCAATTTGTTAAGTACCACCGCGCGTTGAAGCTCAATGTCAAATAAGGCATTGGTCATACTGTCTTTTTCCGACTGTTCCACTGCTCGGCTGGTCAGGACAAGTAAATCTATATCCGATTGCTCGTCATCAGAGCTCCTGGCCTTTGACCCGAACAGGATCACTTGTTGCACCGGGAACAGGGATCGTAAAATGGCTGAGGCTTCCCGGACCGCGCATAAATCATTATCCTTCAATGCCAGCTACTTG
>JAKAZF010000472.1 GCA_021826605.1 Planctomycetota bacterium
CTGGATTATTACCTGGAACTGTTGGAGAAAAATGTGCTGGCCCACGGCGGGCAGGTGCATTTTGCCGCCAATAGTCAGCAGGCTAATGATTTGGTGATTGCCATCGCCCATCGCACCAACAGCCGTTTGATTGTAAAAAGTAAAAGCATGGTCAGCGAAGAGATGGAACTGAATAACGCGCTCCAAGCGGCCGGGTTGGAGGTGCTTGAAACAGATTTAGGCGAATTTATTCTGCAGGTGGATAAAAGCCATCCGTCCCATCTGGTGATGCCGGTGATTCACATGCGGGCCAAACAGATCGGCCAAGTATTTGCAGCCCACTTTAAAGTTCCTTATACCGACGATCCACCGATCCTCGCGGAAATGGCCCGGATTTATCTGCGCAACCGCTTTAACGAAGCGGATATGGGCATCAGTGGGGTTAATTTTGCCATCGCCGAAACGGGGTCGGTATGTATTTGTACCAATGAAGGCAATGGGCGAATGTGTACCTCGCGCCCGCGGGTCCACGTGGCAATTATGGGAATGGAGAAGGTCATTCCCGCCCTGGAAGATCTGCCTGTTTTCTTAAAGCTGCTGGCGCGGAGTGCTTCCGGCCAAACCCTTACTCAATATACCAACATCATCACCGGCCCTAAGCGCCCCGGTGAACATGACGGGCCGGAAGAGTTTCATTTGATTATCATGGACAATGGCCGCTCGCGAATCCTGGCCGGTGATTACCGTGATACCCTGCGGTGCATTCGATGTGGAGCTTGTTTGAATGCATGTCCGATTTATCGCAAAGTGGGGGGGCATACCTATGGCAGTATTTATCCCGGCCCCATTGGAGCCTTGATAACCCCGCTCTTCAACGGCTTGGCACGGCACAAACATCTGCCCCATGCTTCAAGTCTCTGTGGAGCCTGCTACGAAGCGTGCCCTGTGAAAATCAACATTCCGGAAATGCTCATTCTTATGCGCCGCGATCAAGTGCGGGCGGGGATTGCCTCACGCACGGAACGATGGATTTTCGGTTTATGGACGTGGGGACTTCGGCATCGGTGGTCTTATCGGTTGGGCCAAGCGGCGCAGCGATTCGTCCTGCGAAGATTCCCGGCCCAAAACAATTGGATTTCCAAACTCCCCGGTCCTGTTGAAGGATGGACCCGCGTGCGCGATTTTCCACGCCCACCCAGTCATGGTTTTCGACATCTCTGGAAAAAACATCAGGCCGGTAAAAAAGCAATGTGGGATACTAAACCCGCTCTTGGGAAAAGGCAGGGCCATGAGTGATCCGCATGTGAATCCTGAGCCGCCCTTTGAACCCTCTCGGATGCGAGCGCAATTTTTATCTGAAGTTCGTCAGGCATTGGGCCACGCTGAAACGATCGTGCCCGTGGCCCGCCCGGTACGCTCTGAGGCGGTGGTTCGGGAGGTGCCGGCAAATGATCCAGGGCGAATCGACCGATGGATACAATATGCCGCCAACAATGGGATGAGCGTTCAGCGGGTAGGACCTGATGGGATCCTGGCAGCCATAGAGAAAACTCTCACCGAGCGGAGATCGCACCGCGTGATGCTCAATTGTGCGACATGGCCGGTGGAACCGTTGGCCAAAGCTCTAAGCGCTGCCGGTATGCAAGTTCACCACTGGACCGATCCGGGTTGTGCTCAAGATGTATTTGAATGTGATGCCGCCATTACGGATTGCCGTTATGGCCTGGCCGATACCGGTGCTCTGGTGGTGTGGAGCGATACGGGCTTTGGGCGGTCTTCCACCCTCACGGTAAGTTTGCACGTGGTGATATTGCCGGCGGATAAGATCATCGGTGATCTGGTGGATGCTATGGTGATGCTGGCACGTGATACCCATGGCAGCGTGCCTTCCAACGTGGTCATCATCAATGGCCCCAGCAAAACCTCAGATATTGAAATGAACCTGGTCACGGGCGTGCATGGGCCGAAGTTTTTATCGGTTATCGTAGTGGATCCGTAGCCGCTGAGTTCGGTATAACGATAGACGGGATCTCGGGCGATTGCTGCGGGCCATCGGCCTGCGTTTCCCCTTTGGGGCGGGTTTTCCATCGCCGGTGAATCCAAAGGTATTGGCTCGGATCTTTGCGTACCATCTTTTCGATACTCATCGTGTAACGCTCGGTAATGTAGCGCAGTTCATCAGCCTGATGGTTCCAGTCTTCCGGGTGAATGATATCAGCAATGTCAATATCAAACTCAAAAAGATCGCTGCGCCGCCGGGCACAGCCCACAATCACGGGAACCCGATGGCGGATGGCCAGCAGGCCAATACTTTTATATGTACTGGCTAGACGTCCGAAAAACGGTACAAACATCCCTTTTGGTCCGGCATTTTGATCGGCAATAAACCCCAGAATTCCCTTATTTTCCAGCACCTCCTGGGCGGTGGTAGTAACGCCGCGTTTGGACAGGATAATTTGCCCCTTGCGCTGCCGCACCCCCAGCAGCCAGGTGTCGATATGCGGGTTGTCAATGGGGCGGGCCACCGAATAGCTGCGCAGCCCCAGCGTCGCCATGGTGTAGCCCAGAACTTCCCAGTTGCCGTAATGGCCCGTGAGTAAAATAGCGCCGCGATTTTCCATGGTGATCCGGATGGTTTCGCGAAGATTTTCCTGAAAATGCACGAATTGATGCCATCGCTGCACGTTGATGGTGCGGGTGGTAAACATGACATCAATGCCGAGTTGGCAAAAATGCTGCATGGAACGCAGGGCAATCCGGCGCGTCTGTTCGGCGGAAAGCTCCGGCAAGCTGCGCGCAATATGGTCGATGGCCAAATTCCGGTGCCGGCGGTCCAAAGCCCAGAGCACTGATCCAAAAGCCTTGGCCGTGCGCAAGTTGGCGTTCACTGGGAAAAAGCCGAGCATCATCGCCGCCCAGCGGGCACCGATGTAGGTGATTAAGTCAACGAGTGGATAATGCTTTCTCATAATAATATTTCGCCTGCGGTGCTGCTCCGCGGGCTGCCCGTTGCACGGCCGACTTGGGCGGGCAAATGAGGCCGCTGGGGATCGAACCCAGGACCCACAGATTAAAAGTCTGTTGCTCTACCAGCTGAGCTACGGCCTCATTGCCCTTGCGAGAGTGCATTTTATAATTCTAAGGCTGCCAGCGGATTTGGCAAGCGGCAGGGCCTGGAACCGGATAGCGTTTGCGGAAGAACACATCGCAAAAACGGTCTTACCTCCGCCGGAAAATGCTGGCCAGGCCGTTGACGAATGATGCGGTTGGCGGTAAAAGCGGCGAATAAGCGCATGCTTGGAAAATGAAATGCACGCCGGTATTCAACAGCGCGAACATGTC
>JAKAZF010000473.1 GCA_021826605.1 Planctomycetota bacterium
CGCGGATCGGGCAGCTATGTGGAGGGGCCGCGCCAAACGGAAATGGCCGGCATAGGGATGATATTCCCGCCGTTGGAGCCCGGCAGCATTTTTTCAACGGTGCATCAGGTTCTGGCGCGTGAATCGCAGAAAATCGGTTGGCAGATATTGTTTCACGAAATAGCGGATACCGATACGCCCGAATTTGCCGCCGGTGTACTGGATCGTCTTTTTGCCGGGCCGGTACGCGGTCTGTTTTATCTTCCCCTGCCGGTGCATGCCAACTGTGCCTTGATTAATGAGGCGGTGGCCCGGCAATGCGAAGTGCGTAAGCTGCCGCTGGTCCTGCTGGACCGGGATATTCATCATCTTCATGATCGCAGCCGGTTTGATGTCATCGGCAGCGATAACGAACTCGGCGGCTTTCTGGCGGCGCAGCATCTGATGCAGCGCGGCTGCCGGAGAATTTTGTTCTTTACCGATGCCCGCGAACATCCAACGGTTGAAGCCCGCTGGGAAGGCGTTCGTAATGCGGTTGGGCGGGCTGAATCGGCAACGGTGAATATCTGCTCCGGAGATGGAGATGATGCCGTTTTTGTGGCGGAAGTTCTGGCGAAACATAAGCCGGACGGCATTGCGTGCGTCAATGATATGACCGCAGCCAAGGTTCAGCGCAGTTTGTTGCGCCAAGGCATCAAAATTCCACAACAGATCAAATTAACGGGTTTTGACGACACTTCCATGGCGGCACTGCTGTCCGTGCCGCTCACCACGGTCCGCCAATCGTCGGAAGCCATGGCCATTCAAGCCATTAACATCATGCGCCAGCGACTGGAACGCCCGGATTTGTCCGCGGTGACCCTGTCCATTGCCTGTTCGCTGGTGGTTCGGGACTCCAGCGACCGGACGAAATAACCCACATTTCGTTCGTATTGGGGGGGCGGCGCCGGCAAGGCGGGCGACGGATATTTCCATTCCCTCGGCGGCCGTGACGGCTGACGGCGGATACGCCATGCCATTGTCCATTGAAAATTCGCGACTCGGATAATTGCCGTACCGCGGCACCGCCGGCCACCGGCTGAATCATATGTAACAAGCTGCCCCATTAGATATATATTTTGATGGTTCAGGGTCGAAAGACGTGCGGGTCAAATTGTTAAATTAAGTTTATTTTGTGCCGAAAAACAGTGGATTTGCCGCGGCGTAACTTAATATATTAGCTGGTGCGGAAGTTGAGCGTCTTAATGGCATAAAACCGCTGCAAAATAAGGGGAATATTATGTTCCATTTCGGTCTAAAGAAGGCATGATGAGCGTTAAACGTCGGGCGTTTTTCGGCGGCATGCAAAATTATATTTTTAGCTTGCTTTTCTATTTGCTATGAGTATACTAACTGATGTCTTGAGTTGGTGACGCACAGGCAAGTTAAGTCGCCAGCCTAAACGGAGAAGCAGGTTGCTTGGAAATCGGTCAATAATGATCGGGCGGGCACCTGAAAAATCAGGCACTTTGTGAATGGAATCCCGGCACAAAGGGTGCGGCGGACCGCCTTTATGCCTGTAATTGCGAGTTTTCTCACATTTTGAAAGCGGGTATTTGCGGTCAAGGAAGACAGGTCGGCGCCAACCGGCGCGGGCGGATATTTTAAGACGAGGTTACCGGGCCGTTCTGGTGCGGAAGGTAAAACGAAGGAGTTGTTTTTATGATTAGTTCATTGACAACGCGATCCAGTTTAAATGGTTTCAGGCGCGGTTATACACGCGAGGGTTTTACCCTCATTGAACTGTTGGTTGTCATTTCGATTATTGCTCTTCTGATTGCACTGCTTCTGCCGGCGTTGGCGCAAGCAAAAGGCGACGCCGAGGCGACGGCCTGTGCCGCCAACGAACATGCCATGGGTGAAGCGATTCAGGAATATATGCAAACTTGGCACGGTTATTATCCCGGCAACGAAGTGGTGGATGGCCCAACCGGGTTTGCCAACGATTTTTGTGTATGGGTTCCGCGGCTCATGACAATGATGGGACCAGGATCGGCAAAGCTGTTTTATTGTCCGGCCCGCACGATTGACATGCAATATATGGGTTATATGTGGCCGCTGGGGACATCTCCCACGCCTCCAATTGGTTACGGCCGTGGTTCGGTATTAATGGGCTTTGGTTACCAGAAGGGCCAGCAGGTTCTGTATTTGGGAAGTGAATGGGAGGCGAAACAGGGGCCGCAATTGTCGCTTCCGTCGTTCTCGTATGGCTACAATGACTGGGGTACTCTTGGGGCGTTCCCGGTAGCCGGTCAGGAAGCTTTCGGTGAAGGCGCCGGCGGGGATATTGACGCATCCGGTAGGAATCAATACTATCCGCAGGTTCCAGAGTCCGCCGTGGTAAATCCTGGTGAGTTTATCGTGGTGACGGATCGCATTAATGATGCCACCCATGGTTATCCAAATTACGTCTACATTTACAATTCTGATCCAACCCGTACCAGCCCCCCGCTTTCGCAGACCAGCATTCCCGGCGTCGTCCAATATGCTGAATGGCCCGGTTCAATTCACAGCCAGGGTTCCAATGTGATGTGGGCGGATGGCCATGTATCGTTCCGGCTGCAGAAGCAGCTGGTGCAGATTAACCCGAATCAGGGTGGCGGGCAGATGAACATGGACTGGAACAATGACCACCAGGTTCACCGGCCGAATGGCAATGGACTCTATTGATCGCAACTGCGGGTGACGGCCGACAGCGGATGGTCGCCACCCGCAGAAGCAGTTTGGGAATGTGCTTGATTCATCGGTCGACGACCGCAGTGCGGTATGACGCGATCGATCGATGAAAAATGGAGAGCTGGAGAGTAATATTCGAATGGCCCATATCCGGGGTCCGCGACCTTTCTGGTGCGCTCCGGATATTCTGGCCCGTTAAACGTCCCGGGTGCCAATGGAATTGCCCGGCCCGCTCACTCAGCGGAATTGGCCGCAACGGAATCGATTCAAACGGCCGTGCTTATAACTTAGCTTCAACGTCTTGCCCGTGTGTGCAAGGTTTTCAGGCGGATTACTAGGGAGATCATGTGTCGGTCTTCACGTCTGAACGGGTGCAAGGCTCTTTCTGGGAGGTTCGCTTTATGAGTTCCAAATTAATTTCCAAACAACGTCTGGCGGCTTTGTCCGCGGGCGTATCGCTGATGGGGGCGTCGATGGCGCTGGCCGCCGGCGGCAGCATCACCATTTCCAGTTCGCCGGCTCTTCCGCTGAGTTCCACCGGCCTTACGCAGGGTCTGATTGGAACGATCTGGCATGTGGCACCAACTGGAGCAACCTCCGGGAGTGGTAGTGCATC
>JAKAZF010000474.1 GCA_021826605.1 Planctomycetota bacterium
CAAGACCATTTGCTGTTGTTTCCCGTGAATTTCTCTTTCATGGTTATATCGGCGGCGTATGGAATATCCCCGATTGTCTGATAATCTGCGATCTGGATGCAATTTTCGGGCAGTAACGTTAAATTGTATGTTATGGCGGAAGATTCACAACCCCCTGTTTCCCCGCGTGGGGAAAATGAGCCGGCGCTGAATGATGTGCCGAATTCGGATTCCAAAGTCAATTCTGACCAAACTTGGTGGCAGGCGATTTGTCGTGCGCGTGTGATAATCCCGGCATTGGCCATGCTGATGTGCATTCTGCTGGTGTATTACCCGTTACATGCCGCTGGATTTATCTGGGATGATGGCTACTGGATACTCAATAATCCTGCCATGCACCAGTGGAGCGATTTAGGGGTGATCTGGTTTAATCCCTTGATGTTCATACAGTATTACCCTTTGTCGGTAACGGCTTATTTTCTCCAATATCAATTATGGGGTGCCAATGCACTGGGTTATCACATTGTAAGCATCCTGCTGGTGTTTTTTAATGCGCTGATTCTATGGCGAATTCTGCTGCGGTTGCACCTGCGTGCGGCCTGGCTGGCGGCCACTCTTTTCGCCATCAACCCGTTGGTGGTTGAATCTGTGGCGTGGGTAGTGGAGCAGAAAAATCTGATCTCCGGAATCCTGGTGCTTGGCGCAGCGTGGGGGTGGATTCGTTTTGCCGGTCTGGACCGTCCAGAGGACCAATTGGAATCCGCAGAACCGGTATATAAGTGGAAATTCTACGGTGTTGCATTGCTGCTTTATTTTCTGGCGGTATGCGCAAAAACTTTTGTCTGCGCACTGCCCGCAGCCATACTGGTTTTAACCTGGTGGAAACTCGGTCGTATTTCCCGCAAGCATATTTTCGCCAGCATTCCATGGTTTGCCATTTCCGCGGGTGCCGGATGGATGGCGGCTTGGCGGGAGCGATACGGGGCCGGGGCACATGGAAAACCGTATCATTTTACGGTTTTTCAGCATCTGGTTATTGCCGGTAAAGATATCTGGTTTTACGTTTGGAAATTGCTCTGGCCCCACCCGATTCTGATGGTCTATCCGCGCTGGCATGTCCACGGTTTTACCACGGTGGATATACTTTACCCCATAGCTGCGGCTCTGGTCGCGGTGGTCTGTTTTGCCGCCCGAAAGAAATGCGGGCGCGGATTATTTGCGGCTGTTGTCATCTATGTCATTATGGTCTCACCCGCACTGGGATTTGTGGCGTTCGCGGGTATGGCCCTTACGTTTGTTGCCGATCATTATTTTTATCTTGGCTGCATCAGCCTGATTGTATTACTGACGCAAGCCGGAGTGATGGTGTCCGACACAATGGTGTCCCATTGGCCGGCGCGTGCATCCCGCACTACTGCACGAATCGCATCCCGGCCTGATTTTACCGGCTCACTGTCCAAATTTCCGGTGGCAGTGAGCGTTATTGTGCTGGCGGCGATGGGGACGGTCAGTTATGCCCAGTGCCAGTACTACGTGCCTCCCATTGAAATATGGGTTCATGAATTGCGGTATGACAAACAATGTTTTAAAGCGTATGAAACGCTGGCTCTGCATGACAAAGCCCACGGGCATATTCATCAGGAATTCGCGAATTGTCAGATGGCCCTGAAACTGACCAAAGGCATCGACCCGGCGGCGAACTATATGTTGGGGTCGCTTTATCTGGAGCAAAGGCACAACATTCCCATGGCGATGCGGTATCTGCGTCAATCGCTGATGGTTGATTCCTATCAGGCCAAGGCCATTGTCAAATTGGCTTATTGTTATGAACAACAGGGAAATTGGGCCATGGCGGTCAAGGACCTTCGGCGCGGAATCGGGTTAATGCCCAATTCAAGCCGGCTGTATCTGGCCTTTGGCCTGGCACAAAGTCATTTAGGGAACACGGAGTTGGCTATCAAAGCCTATCGCGATGCCATGGCGTACGATTCGCATAATGTCGATGCGCGCTATAACCTGGCGATCCTGCTGGATAAACTCGGTCACTGGCGGCAAGCCATGATGCTATACCGGCAGGTTTTGGAACTTAATCCGCGGTTGGCGCAGGCGCACTTTTTTTACGGTCTGGACTTATTGCACCATGGCCACCCCGCCCAGGCCGCCCGGCAGTTTCGTACGGTCATGGCGTTAAGTCCCGGGCACAAATCGGTCTATCATTTCCTGGCGCAGGCGTTGAAACAGTCCGGTCATCCGCAGGCGGGGAACCGTGGAAAAATACCAGGCGTCAGTCCGCGTCTGAAATAATGGAGACGATGCGGCAAAGGTGCTGCCGCAGACGATCCGGCCTTTCCAAACGTTTAAAACCGCATAGAATGTGGGGTGGAAATCGTTTCGGGTAATGCCGCCGGTGCCGGGCGGTTACTTGAACAGATGATCTGGAAACATTCTTCATCGACGAAAGGAAGATAACCGCATCATGCCCACGAGCTTTTATAATACATTGCATCATCGTCTGGAGGATTTTGTTCCGATGCATCCCGGGCCCGACCCGGCCGATGCGATAAAGGGGAGCCAAATCGGGATTTACAGCTGTGGTCCGACCGTTTATGACTATGCCCACATCGGCAATTTTCGGGCTTTTTTATTTGCTGATGTGCTGCGGCGCTATCTGGAGTTGCGCGGCGCACATGTTACGCATGTGATGAATATGACCGATGTAGGCCACATGACCGACGATCAACTCGCCGATGGTGCGGGCCGCGACAAGCTCGAAGTGGCTGTTGAAAAAATGAAGGAAAATAAGAAGCAGGGCAAAGCCCAGATTGAGAATCCCAACGATCCGTTCGCGGTAGCGGACTTTTTTGCACAGGCCTTCCTGCAGGATGCCCGTCTGCTGGGACTGGGGGTGGTGGCGGATTATGATGCCGCCAGCACCGACGAATCCAAAGAGCGCATTATACCCCGGCCCACGCGGCATATTCCTGAATTTATTTCCATGATCGAAACACTCATTGCCCGCGGCCACGCCTATATCGGGGCGGACGGCGTGGTGTATTATGATATTCGCAGCTTTCCAGCGTATGGTAAACTTTCGGGTAATTCCCTTGAACAGTTGTCACATGGTGCCGGGGGAAGGACCAATGAACAGGCGGCCAAGAAGCATCCGGCGGATTTTTTTCTCTGGAAGCCGGACCGGCATCATCTCATGCGCTGGCCCAGCCCATGGGGTGACGGGTACCCCGGCTGGCATATTGAATGCAGCGTCATGTCGATGCGCGCGTTAGGCCAATCCTTCGATCTGCACACAGGTGGAGAAGACAATATTC
>JAKAZF010000475.1 GCA_021826605.1 Planctomycetota bacterium
TCATCGTCTTTTATTTGCCATACTGATCATACCACCCTACGGTACGAGCACCCGAGATGTGTATCAGTCATTTGACAGCCAGAGCGTGGCACCGGATACCACCGTGATTCCCTGGCAGAAATTATCTCAAAGCCATGCCGCGGACATTAGCGCCGTCATTCGTAACGACCTGGAAGCCCCCGCATTTTCCGTGACTTCACCTCTGCGAAAGCTGCGCGACGAGATTCATGCCATCACCCATCGGCCGGTGCATCTCAGCGGAAGTGGATCAACCCTGTTCATTCTTGCCGATCAACCAGCTCAAGCCGATGCGCTGGCGCAACAACTTGAACAACATCTGCCTGAAGATATGCGTATCGTTCCGGTGCGAATCGGCAACGTGTAAGGCAGGAATCCGGACTCCGGCACACGACGCCATGTGATCCACCCCGGTTGTGTCTCCGGAATTGCTCCGGAGCGCCCGGCGTTGAACGATCTGCTCATCCGCTTAAGGCTTGCGCCACCGGCTTTAACGGCATGCTGATCGGCAGGGCCAGACAATATCGCCGTTTGCTGCCCCGGACTACCGGCAGGCGGGCTTATCTGCCTGATACCCAATGTTCAATCAGCGGCATAGCCGGCTCGCCCTGGGGAGAATAGGCACCGTAATCGGTGGGTTTACAACCTGGCAACCATTCCCAGATAAACGCTCCCACAAAGGCGCTGGACGGCAATGTACGCCACACACGCACAAATGCCTCATAGGCAATATATTGATTGCGCGGATTCACCAAGCCCGTCCCTACATAATCCCATGGCTTGGCCAGGGTGTTATTCAGGTTGTCCCATCCGATTTCTGTAAACAGAACCGGCTTGTGCTCCCGGGCGGCAAATGTCAAAATGCGGTGTTCAATGCGATTCCAGTGGGCAACAACCTCCGCGGTCGAGGGATCTCTGGAATCAGAGAGATCGTAATAGCTGTTCATGCCGATGTAATCGAGATAGGGCCAGAAATGAACATATTGATAATGATCCCAGTTGGCACTGTAGGTGAGCTTGCCATGAAAGCGTTTGCGAACCATGCGGATAATACGCAGCCATTGTGTATTAAACGGTTCAGTGGAAAGCAATTCACTGCCAACGCAAAACATATTGGCGTGGGTCTGTTGCGCCCAATCAGCGGCGGCGAGAATATAGGCGCGGTAGCGGGCGAACCAGACATTCCAGTTTCCGGGTTTAATGACACCGCGCCACTCATCGCCGGTCGCATGATTCAACAGCACAATGGGCATAAGCATGGTGTGCATGCCCAGATGATGGGCGGCAAGCAGAACTTTGCGAATCTGCGCCGGCGTTAACGAAACCCGCGGATCAATATGAATGTTGTCCGCATGCACATCGTGCTGTCGGGCATTGATGACAAAATTAATCCATGTGCAACCCATGGCATGGAGCCGCACAATTGCGTGCAAATACGCGGCCAATGCGTGCGGATTATCCAACTGCATGGAAAAGCCGCGAATCGGCGGCAGACCGGAGAGAGGAAAATGCAGCGGTGGCAAGCGCCGTGTAATGGCTTTTTGCGGCCGGCCCATTCCGGCGGCGGCCAACATAAACGTGGCAACGGCCAGCGCACAGAGGCTCATCGACATGATCGCAACAAATCTTCGGACCAATGAATGATCTCCAAATTGAGTTGACATATCGCGGCGAAAACACAACCGCGGCCAGACCACGGATTAAAACATTGCTCTAACTGGCCGCCGGGCGCGGCACTGATTGCAGATAGAAATATAAGGCGTATATCTGGCTGGCAAAGCGGTATTTTCCACGCCCCATCTCCGAGGATTGCTGCACGACCCCCAACTGCTTGATTTTCCGGAGAAAATTATCCACGACCCTGGCTTCATCGGTTGAAACTCGCGCCACAAGCTCCGCTTTGGAAAAGTCCAGTTGCAACGGAGTGCTTACCATTCTTTTCAATATCTGCCGATAGCGCTTGCTCCAGATGGCATCGAGCACCCTTGGCTCTATATATTTTATGCCTATGATTTCCGCCGCCCGAACAATTCCGGATAGAGCATCGTTCTCGTCAATAACGCCATCGGTGTCGCTCTTGAATACCGCATCACCAATTTCATGGAGAAACACCGGGTAGCCGCCGGAGAAACGCCACAGCAGGTCCATCGCGGCCGGCGATACCCGTACGTTTACTTTGGCCAGCGACTGCCGATAGAACTGCCGGGTTTCCACTTCGTTAAATGCGCTGATATTGATAATATCAAATACGCGGTCAAGCGATGGCTGCTGCTGAACGAGTTGGGTTCTCCGTTCAGGCATGCCCGCCAGTACCATGGTAAGAGGCAGTTCCTCACGGCTGGTTGCCAATTCATCGACAAAACTTTTGAGCCAGTTGGCAAAGGCCTTATCTGCCGCCAAACCGTTAAGGTCGTCCAGAACGATCATCATTCCTTTCCGATGCTGGCCGATCTGTTTGAGCAGTCTGTGCAGCGTTGGCCCCAACGCTCCGACGGCTTGCGAAAGGTCGCGCTGCGACGCTTCAAACGCCAGCGACACGCCGAACAGGCCAACCTCACGGACATTATTGCCCAGGAATTTGCGCACACTTTCAAACCAACTGCGGTCCTGGCTGACCTGCAAAAGCCGCTCGAATATGCGACGCACCATCTCCTCCAGAGAGGTCACACCACCGAGAAATACGTGCAGTCCCAGCACCTCATTTTTCTCCTCCGCAATACGCAGCGCCATCCGGCACAGCGAACTTTTGCCGATGCCGCGATCTCCGGTTATGAAAATTCGCTCAAGGGATTTTCGCGACGCAGATCTGGCCACATGGTCTACAATTTCGGTTATTTCCCGTTCTCTACCCACAAAGAATTCAATCGGCACTGGCACGCCCGGTGTGAATGGTGAATATTCCTTGGCCATGCGAAGCTCCTGTTCATCGGGCCGGCAAGTCAGCCACCCCCGAGCAATGGTCCATTATGCCCGCGCTAGCGGATTGGTCAAACGCCCCGCTCGTGCGCCGGCAAGATGTGGTGCAATGGCAAAATATCTGAATTAAGCCGATCATACGTCAGGAAAGTCACGGCTCCTGACTCACGGCGCTGAACTATTCGCCATTGGTTCGGCTGCCACTGCGGGAACCATGTATCGCCCATGACCGGAGAATCGAGTTTGATAATACTCACATACATGCGGTCCGCCAGCGGCATGGCCAGTGCATAGATTTCCGCACCGCCAACGACAAACAATTCGGTTTCACCCGATTTCTCCGCCATGGCAATCGCTTCCTTCAA
>JAKAZF010000476.1 GCA_021826605.1 Planctomycetota bacterium
GCGATCATCTTCGCGTTGGGCCGGTGACGTTTACAGTGGTGATAGATGGAGAACCGCGGCAGATCAAACCGATCCGTACGATCTTGGGCGACATGGCCATGGAACCGGTTCAAGATCATTCGTTGACGGAAACCGGAGATACGGTGGACGTTACACCCGAGCCATCCATCCCCATTGCTTCTCCAATTGAAGATAAAATAAGTCTGGATGAAGGGGATGTTGACACGCTCAAAGCATTGGAAAATCTGAATCCGTAAAAGAAGGTGACCGCCTGTCGGCGTCGCGGCAATTTTTTTTCGGGACTGGCGCGAAGACAGTAAGACCACTGTCCGGTTGTGGGATCGGGGAGGATACATATCGGCTGCTTTTATGACAGTATCGCCATTCCGACCTCCAATTCTGGATCGGTTGAAGACCTGCTGACGGCGTGGTTGAGCAACAAGAGTTTCGCGCCGGTTGCTGAGAATTAATAGCATTGATGCAAAAGTCCAATGCACCTCCGAGCAACCAGAATCCCGGCTACGACCGAGACATGCTATACTCCGTTTGGAGTGTAGCGGTACACAACCATGGGTTGCATTATAAAGAAGTCTTGGGAGAATACTTGGCTGATACGGGCCCTCATGGAAGTGGGTCCACAGTTGAGTTCACCAATCCGGAGCGCATGGATGCGACACTTTGATTTTTCCGACGACGTATTAGAAGAGATACAACGCGACCGGTTTAAGCATCCGACGCGTTTGGTACAGGAGCGTATGGAAATCCTGTGGCTCAAGGCTCATGGGATCAGCCATGCCCAAATAGCGGAATTGTCGTGTGCGGCTCGCAGCACGGTTCAGCGAACGCTGGATTTATATGCCAACGGCGGCCTGGAGGCGGTGCGGCGTGTTCCCCGCCGTGTTCCCGCCAGCGCCTTGGTGGCCCACCGCGCGACGTTGGCTGCGGAATTTGAGGCCCGGCCACCACAAACGCTGGCCGAAGCGCGTGAACGCATAGCCCGATTGACGAACATCTATCGCAGCCGCACGCAGGTATGGGAATTTCTACGCAAGGAATTAGGTTTACGCTGCCGCAAGGTTGCGGCCATTCCGTTGCCGCCCAAACGCACGGCCCCGGAACACGCCGCCACACAGGCGGCTTTCCTTAAAGACGGAGTTGGGGCCGCGTTTGGCCGAGGCGCAAGCCGGTCGGCGCTCGGTCTACTTTGTTGACGCGGCCCATTTTGTCTTGGCTACGTTCTTGGGCTATCTATGGAGCGCGAAGCGGTTGTTCGTGCGGGCGGCGTCAGGACGGCGGCGTTATAACGTGCTGGGGGCCATCAACGCCACGACACATGAGTTGGTTCGCGTCACCAACGAAGGCTACATCAACGCGTGCAGCGTATGTGAATTACTGACAAAGATTGCGGCCCAGAGCATGGGCATGCCCCTGACAGTGGTGCTGGACAACGCACCCTACCAGCGCTGCCAGGCGGTGCGTGATATGGCGGCGGCCCTGCACATTGAACTGCTTTTTTTGCCATCCTATTCTCCGAACCTCAATCTTATCGAGCGGCTCTGGAGATTCACCAAAAAGACGGTACTGAATTCCCGTCACCACGGCTCGTTCCAGGAATTTCGTCAAACCATCGATCGGTGCCTGGATGAACTGCCAACCACCCACCGCGACACCATCAACACGCTGATGGCACCGCGATTCCAAACTTTCGAAAATGTCCCGTTAATAGCCGCATAGAGTATAGTAATAACAGCCTTCGACCATTGCAATATCCGCATGACTTCGGGCGTTTACATAAAGTGTGATCGCAAGTGGCGGCCTTATCAGAAAAGGATTTATTTGTGTCTAATGTCTCGCGACGTAACTGGATGGCGTCGGCAATGATGGCCGGCGCTGTACTGGCCGGAGGTGCCGATTCAGAGGCGGCTTTGGCCGAAATATCAAAATTACCGGGCGGCAAGCCCACGGAAGCTCGAAAGAGAACCCTTTTTGGCATCGGGTATGAAACCTGGTATGGGCCGAGGTTTCCGGGAGGTGGCTGGAATACCCCGGAGGCCCGGCCCGTTCTGGGGCATTATTCGTCACTGGACCCCAGGGTTATACGTCGCCATGCGCACTGGATTCACGATGCCGGTTTTAATTTTATCCTCATCGACTGGTCCAATAATCTGGGAGGCTGCTGGACCAACGGCGTTGCGGATGCAATTATTGGCAGCACGTTACGGTTGCTGGAGGAATATACACATCTGCAACGTCATCCGAAGGTTGCATTGCTGTTGGGTTTGGATAACAACAGCATCGCAACCCCCGATTTCCATGCCCAGATTCAACGCATTGAACGAGAAATTCTCGATAAGCCGCAATACGCGGCATTGTGGCAGAATTTTGATGGCAAGCCGCTGCTGAATATTTTCATTGGTCCGTCGCCAAACCCCCCACCGGTATATCTGAACCCACGCTTCACCATACGCTTCATGGGGGCCTTTCATGAAATTACGCTTAATAATTCCGGGCTCTGGAGTTGGGTGGATCGTATGGCCATTGCCAACGGGCCGGCAACGCCGATTTTTCCATTCCAGGACCATGGGCTGCTGCCCTGGAAGGCGGGACCTGGCTGGTCGTTGATCTCCAAGGGAAATATGGGCTATTGTGCCACAGCGCACGCCGGAGGCCCCGGCGGAAAGTTGATAAGTCCACCTTTTACCGTCACGCAGCGCGTGATCACTTTTAACTGTGCGGGTGTTGATTTTTGGGTAACGTCCGGCCTGAAGTTTCCCGGGGGCAAAATTCCCGGAGGCCAAGATATATTTGTTCTTCGTGATGCATCGACCGGTGCTGTGTTGCGGCGTACGTTTCCGCCCGGCGCGGCACAATATGCCATGCGACAATGGGATGTGGGAAATTTATTGGGGCAGCAGGTAATCTTTGAGGCCAACGCCAGTCCGCCCAACGGCCTTCCGCAGAGCGAAAGTCTGAGCCTTAATGGATTGGCTTTTACGCGTAATGAGCAAATGGTCGCATCCGTGGCACTGGGCGGCAATGAAGGAGGCGGTGGATCGTGGCTTAACTGGGACGCGCACCTGCGGTGTTCCGGTGCCACGCTGGTGCAATTCATGGATGCCGCATTCCGCTATGAACCCGAGGTTATGATGATTCAGCAATGGAATGAATTTGGCGCGCCGGATCAATATAGCGTGGAAGCCAGCAACGACATTGAACCAACCGTGGTCACTGAACTCGATGGCCCCTATTCCGATGGGTGGGGCTATTATTACCTGGATCTGGTCACCAAACT
>JAKAZF010000477.1 GCA_021826605.1 Planctomycetota bacterium
GCCAAAATAATCCAGGGCGTATATTTCGTCATAGGCGATCATCGCCATGCGCGATACGGGGCGTGAACCGACGGACCCGAGATTGAACGCGAACGCCTGCACCGGAGAATGCGTGCTGAATATCTGGGACCTGGCGGATGTTCGCGGCAAAGTGCCCCCGGATATGAAGCTCTGAACATCCGTTTTCGACGGCAGACCAACTGCGGAACCGGCCGCATCGCTGGTGGCCGTATAAAGATAGCCCCAATCGAGGCCCGTCTGATCACCAATTACATCAAAGATGTGTTGATGCACGTCGCCGCACTTTTGTACCGTTAGCGTGCCCGCTTTGGATTGGCGGCATAACAACGGCGCAATCTGAAAACGATCATTCAACGCAATCTGAGAGCTGGCGCTAAAATAAATCTGTACGTTGTGGTGGTGCGAATCAAGCGAATGAACGCTCCAAGTGATATAGGTGACTGGCAAGGTTATATAGCGAAGCCTCGCGGGCAGCCTCGGCGTAAGGAAAGTGAGCTTAATGGCAACCCGACGGTTGGAAAAGGTGTAAGACGTCTCGAGCGGCAGGACTCTCACGCTGGTTTGGGGGAGGACCGGAAGGCTTCGATGTCGTCCGCCCATGAGCCGGTACGTCTTCCCATCAATGCTCGCCAGACTCACAAGGCTCTGGACATGTCCATCCCAAAAGCGCGTCTGGCGGTTGGCCAGATGATTGGCCGCCGACCAGATGCTCATATACGGGTCGAACACCACCAGAGGCACCGCAGGCGGACGAAACGCCGGCGCGGCGCAGGTGCGTGCCGCGCTACCAAGGCTGCACAATAAACCTGCCGCGATTGCGGCAGCCAAAGCATTTCTAAGAAATTTGATCATGAATGAATTCCATTGAACATAATAATCCACAGCGTTTGTGAACATCACAAGGCTACCAATCTTAAGGGTTTCCAGCTTTTCCAATGTTGTAACGGAAGCGTTCAAATGCCGCCGCGCCGGTGCCCAGGGCGTAAAGGCCGGGCCGCAGGCTTAAATATCCGCCAAACGTCTGGTGCGTGTAGCCACCGACATACAGCGCGGGAAGCAACTGATGCAACGCTTGCCCCGGATGCCCAAAGAAGCATTCCACAGAATTATGGCTATTGACAATTTTTACCACCGCACGAGTTCCGGCAAACGCGCCGACGGCTGAAATATGCCCCTGAATACCATACCAGACGTGCCCGTGGCCAATGCCAACACTGATAAATTCGGAAGGATTATAGAACAGCACCAACCCCCCTTCGGTTCCTTGATCGACAAGCACGTTCACCGCCACAGAATATGATTCTGCCACAGCCATGCACAAGACCGGAGGGCTGGCGGCCATATCGGAGCCTGTGGCATGGAGGATCAAACGGTGGTGCAACTGCTGACATTTTCCCGACCGCCCCGGGCCGTAAAACTGCCATTGCATACCCAATGCACCGCCGGAAAAATTATCCGATAACCGCATGGAGTCAGAAACCACAGACCCGCCCGGATAGGGTAGTGCCTCGCCCGGATTGGTTCGCGGAGGCAATTTCAGCCACCCGCTTTTCGTCCAGCGCACAGGTTCCAGCAACACGGACCGTCCCATTGTCAGATAATTTTTTCGATAGCCATGAAAAATGATATACCACTGTTTATCCGGGGCCTGCAGGACTGTGCCATGCCCGGTGGACCACCATGCGTCGTGGCGGCTGTACGTGTGTACCACCGGATTATAAGGTGAATTTTCCCATGGCCCCAGAAGATTCTTCGAGCGGGCCAATATTGCCATGTGGCTGGTCGGCGGCCCGGAAGTCCCGCCTTCGGCGGAAACAAGGTAATAGTAGCCGTTATGCCGGAACACCTTGGGACCTTCCAGGCAGTGGCATTCCACAATCCAATTTTTGGGAATCGGCCATCCTTTGTATATATATCTACGTTTTCCCAAAACGGAGAGGCCGTCGGGGGACAAGCGTACAATAAAATCACTGGCACCAACCAGATACGGCGTACTGCGCGGCCCGGCGATAAAAAAGGGATCGAACGCGGAAAACGGCTTCCCGCCCCGGGTCAACCGGACTGGTTTACTCCAAGGACCCTGAATTTTGTTCGCCGTAATAACGTGCGTGCCGCGACCCGGGGTGTAGTAAATATAAAAGCGGCCCTTGTAATAGGTAAGGTCAGGTGCCGCAACGATACCATCATAGTGTTTGAGCGCGTACGTCACGGGTGCCCAATGCACCAGGTCGCGTGAGTGCCAGATCAGCAATCCCGGCGTATACATCTCAGATGTATTGACCATGTAATATTCCCGGCCAACGCGAATAATTGAGGGATCGGGATAATCGCCTGCCAGCACGGGATTACGATACGTTGTGTCCGCCCGGATCGGCGCTGCCCCCACTATGAATAGTGTTAACAACAGCGCCACGATACTCCAGCGGCGGGAAAGCCCCGCCCCACAAAGATATTCAATCACCGCAAACTCCATTTTTCGCCGGACTTATTTTTCGTGCAGGGTTAAATCGTCAGTTCCGGGCAATGCCTTCGTGCCAATTTAAGCGACTTCTCAATAGTGGCGCGGATTTCCTGGGGCTCCACTTTCCACACCGCGCGGTCGTAACTCAACAGGCCGTCGCACTCGGTTTCCACATCCACAATCTGGCAGTAAAAATCACCGCTTTGGGCGCTATGGTTGGTATTGGTTATGAAGTTGTGGAAAAGCCCTGCTACTTCGCGCGTCATCCAAGCCTTGGACGCCCCAGTCACATCGGGAATTGGCAAGCTCTTATTATTCTTCCGCGCTGCGAGAAAATCCATCGTGCGGCCGGTGAGCGGATTGTAACTGCGATAAGTCCAGGAATCAGGCCAGGTATGCCCGGGCGCGCGAAGTCCCCAGCCGCCGTCCTCGCTGGTAATCCCGAATTGGTGTGCGAACTTCGGTGGTACGCCGCCGTGGTTGTCGCGTACGTCACCGACTCCATGCCAGGGAAAACCACTGGATTCATCCACGAATCGGCTGGGATCAAGTCGTTTGGCCCATCGTGCGTTGCGGATGTAATCAAAACCGCCAAATGCTTCATTGAACATAATCCAACAGACCACTGACGGGTGGTTGCCCAGTTGTTCAATATGTCGGCGTACTTCGGTTTTCCATTGGTCCGCAGCCTCCGGCGACGTCGGGCGATCCGTTTGGGGGTTGCCGTCATTACCTGTAGGCATATCCTGAAACACCATTAGACCGAGTTTGTCCGCCCAGTAATACCAGCGTTGCGACTCGACTT
>JAKAZF010000478.1 GCA_021826605.1 Planctomycetota bacterium
GAAGGCTGAAAGCCGCCGGCTTTTCAACGCCATATTGCATTCGATTCTTAAAGCGAAAGTACCGCTGGCGGCGGTGTGGGCCTTTGATGAAAGAAATCAAACCGCAGGCAAACAGGACTATTCCATCACAGCAACCAATAACCGCCGCTTTATGCTTAAAGCCATTGAAGCAGCGAATCTGCGGTTCGACCACAAATAGGAGAATGCATATACTGGCGCAATCGTAATTCTTTTGTCGGGTGAATAACCGTTCACACGCACCGCAATTTCAACAGGTAAGAAACGTTTAATGATGAGGATATGATGAAAACCGTAAAGAACCAAACTGATTTTAGCCCTGCTGCTTCACCGATGCCCCGGGTTGATTCGGGCCAGGGCGGCACGCGGAGGGATTTCATGCTGGCCTCGGTTCTGGCCGCAGTGCCAGCCATCAGCGGGTCGGAAACGCGGAGCGCAATGGCGGCGGCACCGTTGCCCGGACGACCGGGCGGGCGGCCCAATATCATTCTCTTCCATTCCGACCAGTTTCGCTGGGACTGCATTTGCGCTGCGGGCCATAATCCGATGGAAGGGCTTACACCCAACCTGGACGCCATGTATAACCGTGGCACGGTTTTCAAGAACTTTATTACAAACCAGCCCCTGTGCTCGCCGTCGCGTTCGTGCTGGATGACAGGGCAATATGCAACAACAACCGGCGTGTGGAAAAACGGCCCCGGTATCCGCCGCGATGCCCGCACCATCGCAACGCAACTTACGCCGGCGGGGTACAGCGCCAACTACTTTGGCAAATGGCATTTGTCACCGGCGGGTACTGGTGCCGTTCCAGCGGAGTATCGGGGAGGCTTTACAGGTCAATGGCTGGCGGCCAATGAGCCGGAAACCAGCACGCAGCCTTACAACAGCCAGTTCTGGAATAATGACAATCAGCCGGTGCATTACGGCAAAGACGTTTATCGTGTCGATTTTCTGACCGGAGAGGCGGAAAAGTTCCTGCGGAAAAAACATGATAAACCCTTTTTAATGGTGTTATCTCAACTTGAGCCGCACCAGCAGAATTTCGCCTGCGAGCATGGCGATGTATTTGGCTTTGTTCCGCCGCATGGTTACGAGAAACGATTCCGAAGTTGTTATGTTCCGGAGGACCTGCGGTTTTTCCCCGGTGACTGGCAATATGAGATGAACAATTATTATGGAGATATTAAAGCCATTGATGACTCGCTGGGCCGAATTTTGAAAACCCTGCGGGAAGAGAAGCTTGAAGATAACACCATCGTGATGTTTTTAAGCGATCATGGCTGCCACTTTCGCACACGCAATGAGGAATATAAACGCAGCCCGCACGACAGTTCCGTTCACGTTCCGCTGATGATTCAGGGACCGGGCTTTAACAACCGGCAGACCGTCACGGAACTCGTGAGTATGATCGATATCGCACCGTCGATACTGGACATGGTGGGAGTGAAGGCACCGTCCTGCATGCAGGGACGCAGCTTTATCCCGCTTCTGCACGATGAAACCGCCCGTGCGCAGTGGCGCAATGAGGTGTTGATCCAAATCAGCGAATCGGAAATTGCCCGGGCCTTGCGCACCCCGGAATGGACTTACGTCGCTTTGGCACCACAGGCCAATCCGCTGAAAGATCCCGGCAGTAAGCGCTATCAGGACTATCAGCTTTACAACAATCGGGCCGATCCCCATCAATTGGTCAATATGATCGGCCGTCTTGACGCACGCTGGCCCGATGACAAGATATTGTTGAATTACGTCGGGCATCAGCGCTCCATGCGTGAAATCACCGCGCACCTGCGGGAACGGCTCATTGAGCGCATGGTGGAAGCCGGCGAGGATCGACCGGAAATTGAGCTGTGGCGTTATTATCCTTAGCGCGTCGATCCATTATCCAATTTACCGCGATGTGATGGAGCAGGGTGCCGTCAACAGCATGAGACATGCAGCTTCTTATGTCGCGGCAAACGTCCGGTCATGGCAGCATTTTATGAATTTTAGATTTCACCCTTGCAGTCCGCGGCGAAGGCTTCCGCAGCACGTTTCTTGTTTTGCAAATCGCCTGAACCGGAATCTGCAACGTATATCCCGTTGTCCGTTCAGCGGTCGCGTGCTTGTGTATACATGCGGCGATCTGATAATTGCACAGCGTGGCGTTCATTCGCGCTTTCATGGCACTGTACCGTCGGTGCCGGTGTTTGAATCAGGAGCATGATCATGGATAATCGACTTTGCCTCAGGTGGATATGGGGCATTTCAATTGGCATTTATCTCTCCACGATGGCGACGTTCTGTGCGGCAGCGGTACCGGCACTGCCCACACGTTGGCAAAGCATCGTTGCGCACATTCCGTTGCCGGATCAGATTCAAGCTGAGATTCCCAATCGGCTGGTTCATGCATCTGAAGTTGCGCCCTTTCGTTTGCGCTGCAACTGGACGCGCAACCCGCTGGGGGTGGGGCAATCGGGACCGCGTTTGACCTGGCTGCCACCGCAGCGGATGGACCTGCATGACGAATCGTATTATCAGATTCAGGTTGCCCATTCGCCGCAGGCACTGCGCCAGGGCCGGCATTTGATCTGGGATTCCGGCAAGGTAGCGAACAATCCGTATTTTCTCCCGCACTATGCCGGGGCCGCACTTGAGCCATTTTCACATTATTATTGGCGCGTACGGATCTGGAGCCGCACCGGCTGGAAGTCCCAATGGAGTTCAATCGCCCGGTGGATGACCGGCCCATTAACCAATGGAGACTGGCACGGCCAATGGATCAGTTACCGGCCGGATATAACCAACCCATTTTATACGCTCCCCCACAATGCTTATTACGGCCTGCCGCTGCCGAAGAAGATTTTTCATAAGAGCTGGCTTCAGAAACAACCAAGTCCGATTCTCCGCAAAGTCTTTCGCGCACCGGAAAATATGCGCCACGCTTATATGTATATTTCCGGCCTGGGGTATTGGAAGGTGCTGGTCAATGGCCATCACGTGAGTGCGGGCGTACTGTATTCGACGCTGTATGACTATTCAAAAACGGTCCCATTCCAAAGTTTTGACATCACAAAACTGTTGCGCCGAGGCCGCCGCAATGTCATTACAATTGCCCTGGGAAACGGCTGGTATAACGTCATGGAGCGCGATGTATGGAACTGGCAGAACGCCGAATGGCGGGCGTGGCCTCGCGCGCGAATGAACCTGCTGATGCGGACGACAACCGGCAAAACCCGGTGGATCGTTACCAACTCCAGTTGGCAGGCGGCAGCCGGACCGCAGAT
>JAKAZF010000479.1 GCA_021826605.1 Planctomycetota bacterium
AAAACAGAAAAGCTCAAAAGCATCACCAGTCCAAAAATGGCACCGGCTGGCTGCGTGATAAAAGCCTGGAAAATCTGGCCGTGATAAAGATGGCTAACTGCGGTCGTCCATCCACAGGTGGGGCAAGGAATTCCATATTTGGCGTAAAAGCCGCAACGTGGTGTGCCCAACTGACGCTCAATGCCCAACGGACCGGAGTTGGGATTAAGCCAACTGCCAATAAGCCAGATGGCACCGGTAGGAACGGCTGCGACAAAGCTCAGCAAACGGAAATATGGGCTGCGCGTGGCCAGCCGGGAATGCGAAAATTGAAGCCTCCCGAATGGTGGAACCGTTGACTTACCCGTTTGGATAGCACTCATTGGTCTTGCCTTGTCCTTGTAAGCCGCCAGTTCCAATTTCAACTACTTATTTGATTATCTTCAATTTCCGAACATGGGCAAATGGGCTTATCTGCTATTTACGCCCCAGATCAGTGTTTCACCGAAATTAACAAGCCACGCAGCTTTGACACTTGGCCGAATCTCGGCTGTTACTATTCGCTACGCCTGCACCTCGAAACGAAACTACAAATCGCCGGCGACAATTCAGGGTTCCGCGACAGGACGCCACGCTGGAAAACGGCGACATAATCTCACGGGTGATTCAAAATGAGTTCAGGCCATCCGGATGATCCGAAAGCCAAACGCATGACGGCCAATTGTGACAATCCATCGCGAAGGCCATTATAGAAATGGCACGTAAAAAGATATTTTCCGTGGTCGTCAAAAATGCCCGACTGTCCAGGTCCGATGAAGGGTCCGATGGAACCTAAGAACAGGGATCCGCCACCTTGCATCATCTCCCGGCCACGTCGATCGCGATAAGGACCGGTGATGCGGCGGCTGCGTCCGACGCGGATATTGTACGTGCTGTGAACGCCTCTGCAGCAGTAGCCCCAGTTAAGAAAAAGGTAATACCAGTGGCCATGGTGATACAGTTCTGACGCCTCAATCGTGTGGTGTTTCGCCAGGGAGTATATGTGCGGGTGGCGCGGATGGAGCAGGCGTCCCGTGCGGGCATTGAGTTGCACCAGTTTGATGCCGGAAAAAAAAGACCCAAATGACATCCACATCTTTCCGTTCGGGGTTCGAATCACACTCGGATCGATCGCGTTAAAACTGGTGGCCTGGTTCGATGAGATAACTATCCCACAATCTTTCCAGTGGTAAAGTGGATCAAGCGGATCGAGTGTGCGATTGGAGGCAAGTCCAATCGCAGAGACGTGAGCACCAAAAGTTGAAACCGCATAGTAAAGCCAGTAGCGGTTGTGAAAATAAATAACATCGGGTGCCCATAGAAAGCCATGATTGGCTGGAACATATTTTTGAAACCATCGGGGCAAACGATGAAACACCCTTGGCCCAAAGCGCCAATGATGCAGGTCGTAGGAGTAGTAACTGATAACCCCCCAACCCGTTGAAAAGACCCAGTATTGTTTTCCGCATCGGATCAGGGGTGATGGGTCATGTACATGGATGGGCTGTGCCCCCAGTTCGGCGAGAATCTGCCTGGGCTGAAGATTTGCTGACGGTCGCTCCCCAAAAGGTGTGATGGCGTAACACCCGGTTGCCAGCCATGCAGCTAAAAGCACGGTTGGAATCAGGGCAATCAATTTACGATTATTAATCATTTTTTATCGCCGACAAACCACCATTAAAATCAAACATTGCGCCGCCACGGGCGTCTTCAAGCGATACGGCCAGTTTATGCCGAAGCCCCAACAAAGCCCGAAGTAAACAATTTGCTGCTAACCCAATCATGCCGGAGGAGGGAATCGAACCCACACTCTCTTGCGAGAACCGGATTTTGAATCCGGCGCGTCTGCCAGTTCCGCCACTCCGGCAATAGACTTGATATGTTACAGTAATTTCTGCTTGGCGCTAAGCCCAACCAAACGCAGTTCTGGCGTGGCCATGCGTTGGCGATCGGGTCGACCGGCAAAAAGGCAGGCAGTTTGGTGAGTTAAGCGTTCGCCACACCGCTTCTTTCACGTTAAGATAAAAGGTATCATGCGTGCCGCCGATATTCGTTGGCAACGGAGAGCTTATGGTTTCAAATAAGTCAGTAGCTTCAGCCTGTGCTCTGGCGGGTTTCATTGCCGCCATGTTGATAGGCATTGACGTGGCAGCAAGCCCCGCAGCCACGAATTTGAAAAATTTTCGTGCCGGCCAGACAAGCCCTCTGAAAAATGAATATAACCCCAAGATTGATTCGGCGATAAATCGGGGGTTGAAATGGCTGGCGGCAAGGCAGAATTCCAACGGTTCTTTCGATTCCGGCAGCACGGCGATTACCTCGCTCGGAGCATTGGCATTTGTGGCCGGGGGAAATCTGCCAAACCAAGGCCCGTACGGACGAAATGTTTCCCGTGCGCTGCACTATGTACTGGCACACTGCCATCATTCCGGTTTGATTGCCGCACAGAACGATGGCACCCCGATGTACAGTCAGGGTTTTTCCACACTTTTTCTGGCCGAAATTTACGGTGAATCGCACGCCGCGGGACTGCGGAATAAGCTGCAGAAGGCAGTCCGCTTAATTGTTGATACCCAGAATTCCGCCGGTGGATGGCGCTATCAGCCGGTGGTGATGCCGGGTGATTTATCGGTGACCATTTGTCAGGTGATGGCTCTGAGGGCAGCTCGGCAGGCAGGCATCGGCGTGCCGCGCCGGACGATGCGGAGCGCCATCAGTTTTGTCCGTCGACTCCAGAACCCGGATGGAGGTTTCAGTTACATGCTTGGTATGAGCGGCTCTGATTTTGCACGCTCTGCCGCTGGCGTGGCGTTGTTGTTCTACTCTGGCGTTTATAAGGGTTCTGTCATTGGAAGGGCCGTTAATTATGTCAATGGATGCCTGCCCGGAACACCTTTGAATATGCAGGGAAATTATTTCTACGGTAATTATTATGGCACGCAGGCTATGTTTCTGGCTGGCGGCAAATGGTGGGCACATTGGTGGCCAGCGATGAGTAAAAATTTATTGTCACGGCAGCAGTCTAATGGTGCCTGGGTCGGAGGAGCGGGAAGCAGCTATGGCACCGCCATGGCGCTGATTATTCTGCAAATACCCAAGCGGCTGCTGCCTATCCTGCAAAAATGAGGATTTCAATTGCCATCCGCCCCTTTCAGTTGTTGCTTATTACGACGCGCAGGAACGCCGCGGTTTTTTTCAGCGGCGCTCATAATGGCAATTGTTGTTTGCCTCCAGCCGC
>JAKAZF010000480.1 GCA_021826605.1 Planctomycetota bacterium
GCCGTAATTTATTGCGAGAGGGGAAAGCTGCTGAAGCTTTAGAATATTTCCATTCGGCACTTCAGCCGCCCGAAACGCTTGGTGAAGCCCGGCATCCATTGGCTAACTGCAGCGACATCCATTTTTATCTGGGCCGCGCGTATGCCGCACTTGGCCAAAAGACACAAGCCACGCAATGGTGGACTTGCGCCGCGGCAGCCCGGGGTGATTTTCAGCAGATGGCCGTAACTCCATATTCCGAAATGACGCTTTACACGATTCTGGCATTGCGGAAACTGGGCAAAAAACAGGCGGCGGAAAAGCTCATTCGAGCGGTATCAGACTATGCAAAACAATTAGAACATGCCCCCGCGAAAATCGATTATTTTGCCACGTCATTGCCGACGTTATTACTTTTTGAAGCTGATCTGCAGGCGCAGCAAAAAAATACGGCTCTCTTTCTGCAGGTGCAAATGCAATTCGCCAGCGAGAAAATTGACGGTTCTGCAAGACTGCTGGCGAAGATTTTACGCACGGATCCCGGCCATGCTCCGGCCCTGGAATTGCTGGTGGAGATCAGACAATATGGTTCTACCACCAGTAAGGTTAAGTCACAGCGGATCAGAAATGCTTCAGGGGTTGGCTTGAAACGCAAAAGGAAATGATGATGCAGAATACGTCCGTATCGAAGCGCCCGGAGAAGGCACAACTGGGCTATGTCATTTGCATTGCATCCGTGGCGGCCTTGGGCGGACTGCTTTTTGGATATGACTGGGTAGTAATCAGCGGGGCCAAGCCTTTTTTTGTGCCGCATTTTCATCTCTTCAATGCCAATATCATTGGCTGGGCGATGTCCTGTGCGCTGCTGGGTGCGTTGGTGGGAGCGCTGGTGACCGGTTGGCTGGCCGATAGGTTTGGGCGAAAGAAACTCCTGGCCGTAGCGGGGCTGCTCTTTGCTATTTCCTCCATTTTGACCGGCTGGGCACCAAGCTTCGTCTGGTTCGCTTTTTGGCGCATTATTGGCGGTGTGGCCATCGGCATGGCCTCGAATTTGTCGCCGCTCTATATTGCCGAAGTTTCTCCGGCGGCCGTGCGCGGGCGATTGGTGGCGCTGAACCAGTTGACCATCGTTATTGGTATTCTGTTGGCGGATATGGTCAATTGGTTGATTGCTCAGCCCATTTCAGCCCGCGCGACTTCCGCCATGATTGCAGCATCGTGGGATGGGCGAATCGGCTGGCGATGGATGTTCACGGCCGTAGCCATACCGTCCCTGGTATTCCTGGTGGGGGCGTTGATGATTCCCGAAAGTCCGCGCTGGCTGGCCAAGCAGGGACACCTTGCGCGGGCTCGCACAATTCTTGCGCGCATCGGCGGCGAATTGCACGCCGACAATGAAATATCCGCTATTCAAGCGACTTTGCTTGGCGAAAAAACCGGGCGGGTGAACCTTTCGGACTTACTATCTTCAGGAGTACTGAAAATTATCGGTATTGGCGTACTTCTGGCGGTATTTCAGCAATGGTGTGGAATCAATGTTATTTTCAGTTATGCGCAGGATATCTTTCATTCCGCCGGCTACCACGTCAACGGAGTCCTGTTTGATATTGTTATCACGGGTGCGGTAAATTTAGTATTCACGCTGGTGGCCATGGGTTTGGTCGATCGTCTTGGCCGTCGTCCATTGATGCTTATCGGTGCCGGCGGGCTGGTCGTCACGCACACCCTGCTTGGATACGCATTTTATAAACATATCGACGGCCTGCCGATAGTGATTCTGGTCATGGCTGCCATTGCGTGTTATGCCATGACGCTGGCACCGATCACCTGGGTTCTCATCTCCGAGATTTTCCCCAATCGCATTCGCGGCACCGCCCTTTCCATTGCGGTCTCCACTTTATGGATCGCCGATTTTGTTTTGACCCAGACGTTTCCTTCCTTGAAAGCCGTCGTCGGTACGGCAGGGGCCTTCTGGCTGTATGCTGTTATTTGCGCCTTGGGATTTGTTTTTGTGCTTGCCGCCGTGCCGGAAACCAAAGGTAAATCGCTGGAAGAATTAGAAAAAAATATGTTGGCGTAACGGACTGCCTGCAACTGGCCTCCAGCAGCCGGTAACTCCAAAGGAGCCTTATAAACCGTTTGGGATGCCGACCCAGGACTGACCCCAACAAAAAAGGAATAGGAGAGAAACCGATACGGAAACAGTTTCATTTGAATTTTTTCCTGATATCGGTCATATTATCCCCCACGCGGGTGAGAACGCCACTGGCTCGCAACTTTTATATCGTTGTTAAACCCTTCTTCAGGAGTGTCAGGATGTTGCGCAAAAAGTTTGGAACCGCTTCCGGTAAATCCAATTCTGGAAATCTGCGACAATTCATGCACGGGGCAGCGGTGTGCCTGTTTGCGGCGGTCGGTGCGGCCTGTACGGCTCAAGCCGGTGAATATATCCCTGTTAAGCTTTCCGCCAAACAAGTTGATGCGAAAGCCAATGCGCTGCTTAAGCAGATGACGCTGCGGGAAAAAGTCCGCATGATGGCGTTTGAAACCATCCTCGATGTTCCCGGTGTGCAGCGGCTGCATATTCCAACCCTGGTCATGAGTGATGCATCCCTGGGTGTGCGCCGATTCGGAGCTTCAACTGCGTATCCGGCGTCTGCGGCTCTGGCCTCAACGTGGAACCGCAAGTTGGCGTTTTTAGAAGGTCGGCAGATCGGCAGCGACTGCCGGGCACGCGGCGTGCATGTCATCTTCGGGCCTGGCGTAAATATTGTTCGCGAGCCGCAAAACGGCCGAAATTTTGAATACCTGGGTGAAGACCCGTATCTTTCCGGACAGATCGCGGCACCCTGGATCAGGGGTGTGCAATCGCAGGGAGTCGCCGCCTGTGCCAAACATTATGTTGCCAACGAGCAGGAAACGGATCGCATTGATATTAATGAAATTATCAGCAAGCGGGCGATGGAGGAAATTTATCTTCCGCCGTTCCGGGCTGCGGTGCGGCAGGGAGATGTCTGGTCTATCATGGCGGCGTATGATCAGGTCAACGGCGTATACTGCACGGCCAGCAAATTCCTGCTGACGGATGTCCTCCGTAAACACTGGGGATTTAAGGGGGTATTAATGTCCGATTGGGGCGCTTCGCATGCCACACTGGGGCCTCTTAAGGCAGGTCTGGATATGGAAATGCACCGCCCGATTTTTTACAACATGCTCACCATTCCACCCTTGCTTAAATCCGGCAAACTCACCATGTCAAATATTGATCAGCA
>JAKAZF010000008.1 GCA_021826605.1 Planctomycetota bacterium
GAACCAGACCGGCGGGCCGGCGATAAATTGCGTAAACCTCAATGACCTGTTCATGGGTCAACCAAACCCGGCGAACCAGCAGAATACGCTTGATCCATGCATTCATACCGCGGGATTGGTGCTTCATATAATGCCGGGCGATCTTCCGCAATATCCGGCCGTTGAGCGGATTACGCAGTGCGGCGGCATAATCAGGATGCTTTTTGTTGAAACAGGCGAATTGCACGGCTTCATCCGCCAGTTCATTAAGAATGGGCCGCGAAAGCCAGGGCGGAGTGTGCACCATCACCAGCCGGCGAAGCGGCAGATGGCTGTCCTGATGCATGATTGACCCGGCATACCGGTCAAGACGCGCAAAGCCCTCCACAACCGCCGCAAGAATGGCCAGCGTAACACACGCGGTCAGGATGGCGCGAACATGCGGCTGTCGGAAGAAGGATCGATCAGGTGGAGTAATGCCGCTGTCTGCCATATGCGATTCTATGCCGGTTCCGCTGTCAATTTTCCATGGTCCGGGTGGAACGAATCAATTCGTTCCATCCACGAGGTACCCGTTTATATCCTATCACGAACCGCCATCTGCGCCAGCCGATGGCACAGCGAATCAAAATCCAGGCCGCTATGGGCGGCCGCTTTGGGCAGCAATGAATGGCCGGTAAAGCCCGGCAGTGTGTTTATTTCAAGAACGTAAGGCGCCTGTTCACGCAAGCTGACCATAACATCAACCCGCGCCAGGTGCCGTGCGCCAACCTGACTGTAGGTTTGAATCGCCGCCGCCGCGGTCCGGCGCAATATTTCCTGCGGCAGATCTATCTGAAAATTGTACTCCGTATCATCGCGGATATATTTGGCCTGATAATCGTAAAACTGCGTTTTCGGCCGGATTTCGATAATCGGCAGCGCCTTGCCGTCCAATATGCCCACCGTCAATTCCGGCCCCTGAATGTACGCCTCAATCAACATTGTGGAATACCGGCCAAGAGTGTCGGCGAGGTGATCGCGTGCTTCCTGCGCGCTATGGCAAATTTTGCAGGCTACCGAGCTGCCTTCACTCGCCGGTTTGATGATGCACGGGAAACCGATGCCCGCCGGCTCCCAGGCCGGGGTAAAATCCCCGCGGCCGACCACCTGCCACGCAGGCGTGGGTATCCCCGCCCGATGCAGCACGGTTTTGGCGGCCTGCTTATCCATGGCCAGGCGGCTGGCCGCGGCCGTTGACCCCACAAAAGGGATGCCGCGGGATTCCAGAATGGTCTGCAATCCGCCGTCTTCGCCGAATTCCCCATGCAGCACCGGGAAAACCAGGTCGCAGGGACGGTGATTCAGCGCGGACAAATTATCCGGACCGATATCGGCGGTGAACACGCGATGGCCCTTGCGCGTCAATGCCGCGGCCACACCCGCACCGCTTTTAAGGGAAACCTCCCGCTCCGCGGAAATTCCTCCGCAAAGAACGGTGATATCGCAGGGTTGAAAGGAGTCTTCCATGACAGTCCTTAAAATAATGATGCCCGGTCGGCCGGCGGATCGGTCAAACAGTCGAACCCCGGCATTTCCAATCCGCCGGTTACCAAATCACAACTTCCGGCTCCAAGTCAATTTTCATTGTATCATGCACGCGGGATTTCACGGTTTCAATCAATTCAATCACGTCGGCGGCCTTCGCCTGCGGGTCGGCTACGATGAAATTGGCGTGTTGTGTGGAAATTTCCGCGCCGCCCACGCGCAGGCCCTTAAGCCCCGCCTGATCAATAATCGCCCCGGCGGATTTGCCGTTGACATTGCGGAAAATGCAGCCGGCGCTGTTCGCCCGAAGCGGCTGCGTGTTTTGTTTATACATCCAGATTTCCTTCATTCTTTCGGCCAAACGTTCCGGATTTCCCGGCTCCATGTCAAATGTCGCCGAAAGAATAAATTTGGCGTTGATGTTGCTCTTGCGGTATTCAAACACCATGTCATCACGCTTGCGCGTGTCAAGATTACCCGCGGAATCCATGACGCTTATTTCCAATACGCGGGAGCCGATATCGCCGAAAGCGCCGCCGGCGTTCATGCGAATTTCCCCGCCCACGGATCCCGGAATGCCGGCCAGACATTCCAACCCGCCCAGGCCGGCGCGAACAACCTGCACGACCAGTTTGGCGACATCCTGCCCGCCGCCGGCGCGAACCTGCGCACCGGAAATTTCCACCTGGTTAAATGCGGGGGCCGTCAGCCGAATGACCGCCCCGTTTACTCCCTGATCCGAAATCAGCAGGTTGGCGCCGCCGCCAAGAATGCAGGTCGGTATTTTTTCCTCATTTAGCCGTCGCACAATCGCCGAAAGTTCCGCGGCATCACGTGGTTCAATCAAGTACTTTGCCGGTCCGCCAAGACGGAACCAGGTCAGCGGGGCCAGCGGGACATTGTGCTTGATGATCGGCTCAAAGCCGCTTTGCCAACTCATGCGTAATCTTCCAAACCGGGCCTGCGCCCATAGAAACTATCAGATCGCCGGAACGCGCTGCCTGTTGCAGGTGTTCCACAATGTCCCCAAATGACGCCAGATACATGGCTTCGCGGCCGTTTTCCGTCAATCGCCGCACAAGGTGCCCGGCGTTGACCATGCGGCGGTCTTCATCGGTATCACGCACGAAAAAAATATCCGGAACAATGATGATATCCGCGTGGGAAAAACTCCGCGCAAAATCTTCCAGTAAAAGACGCGTGCGGCTGTGCTGGTGCGGCTGAAACACGCAGATCAGCCGTTGCGGGTTGTATTTTGTCCGCAGGGCCAGCAGGGTGGCGCGAATTTCAGACGGGTGGTGGCCGTAATCGTCCACCAGTGTGATGCCGTGATTTTCACCGATCAACTGGCTGCGGCGATCCACACCATTAAACTCGCGGATCGCCTTGACGATTACATCCCACGAAATGCCGCAACGATGGGCGATCGCCACCGCCACCAGCGCGTTGCCCACGTTGTGGCGCCCGGGAATGCTGATATCCAGCCACCCCATTCCCTTTTTGCGGAAATGAACCTGGCAGCGGGTTTTCCCCTCGGATACGGTGATTTGCGTGGCCGTCCAGTCCGCTTCCATTTCAATGCCATAAGTTTGAATTTCACAACCGGCGGCATTTGCGGATCGACGGCAGTTGCCAGCGCCGGCCTGGGTAATCAGCAGGCCGTCGGGCGGAAGTTTGTGGGCAAAGTCCGTGAACGCTCCGATAATTTCATCAATATTTTTGTAATAATCGAGATGGTCTTCCTCAATATTAAGGATGGCGGAGATTCGCGGATTAAGATTTAGAAAACTCCGGTCATATTCGCACGCTTCCACCACAAAATAGTCTCCCGCGCCGCCGTGGGAGGAACCGCCAAGTTGGCGGCTTTTGGCCCCCACCACATAGGATGGGTCAATGCCGGCCTGACTGAGTATCCACGCGGTCATGGCGGTGGTGGTGGATTTGCCATGGGTCCCGGCAATGGCGATGCCATGCTTATACGCCATCACCTTTCCGAGTAATTGTGCGTATTTGTAAATAACCAGCCCGCGACGCCGGGCCGCCGCCAATTCCGGATGGTTTTCCTGAATCGCCGCGGAATAAACCACGATTTGAGCATTTTCCGCAAGCCCCTCCGCACTCTGGTTCTCACTGATCCTGATGCCCATTTCCTGCAGTTTGCGGGTTGTATCCGTGGCTTCCATATCCGTGCCGGTCACAATTGCCCCGGCCCCATGCAGCATGTGCGCCAAACCGCTGACGCCCGTACCGCCAATTCCGATAAAATGGACCCTGCGCCCGGCAAAAGCTTCCGCAAGGGTGCGAAGCTCGGCATCAATCGTTGGTTCCGGAATGGTATTCATTGGAATTACTTTACGATCCATAACTCTGGTCATATTCGGTTTTCCTGCCACGGACGGTCAATTTAAATCCCGGTTCGGGACCCGCCGGAAGCTACATCCCGGCTTGCCATATTTATCGGCCGTTTCCGGGCTTGTTCAATAAGCCAATCCGCCACGACATATGCCGCACCGGGCTTACCCTGTTTCCGGGCATTTTCCGCCATGGAATTCAGCCTGGATATGTCCGGCAAAAGGCCCGCAAGGACCGATTTCAGCCCGGCCGCGTTTTTAGCCGCATTCAGCTGATCGGTCAATAAGACGGCGGCATCGGCTGCCTGCAATTTTCGGGCATTCGCCGCCTGATGCTGGTCGCGATGGAACGGATATGGAATAAGAATGGATGGAACGCCGCAGGCGGCAAGTTCCGCGCAGGTACCGGCGCCGGATCGGGCGATCGTCAAATCCGCAACAGCCCACACTGCCGCCATGTCATCGCAATAATCCAACAAATGCCAATGATCCGCGCTATAATCCTTTGCTCCGGGCCGAGGCGGGCCGGCCGCCATGGCCGCCTTTATGATCCCCGCCTGATCCATGCCGGTAAGCAGCAATACCTGCCAACCCGCAAGTTCGCCCACGGGCGTATCAAGCATTCGCAAAAAATCCGCATCCTGGCGCAATTCCACCATCGCCTCATTTATGCTGCGTGCTCCAAGTGATGCACCGGTCACCACCAATGTGCGGCGGTTGGCCGCAAGCCCCAGCCGCCGAATGCCTTGATCCCGCGGGAGGCTCCACAGGTTGTTGCGAATGGGGCAGCCAATTGATTGAATTCGCGAACTGAATTTTTGACTGTACGAATCATCCATGGCCCATTGGGCAAAAACGCAATTTACCTGCCCCATCAAAAACCGGTTGGCCAGACCGGGTAATGCATCGGGATTCAACAGCCCCACCGGTATGCCCATTCGCCTGCCTACATAGGCCGCCGGGCCGGCGGCATATCCGCCCAGGGCCAGAATGGCGGCGGTGCGACGCTCGGAAAGGTGGTGCCGCCAGTATTTGCAGGATTGCCGCCACGCGGAATAGAAGGCCGGCCAGGTTAAAGGATTGCGCTTAAGCGGCGTCACTTTCTGGACAATATAGTTATCGCCAAACCCCTGCAGCAGTCGCCGATCCACGGCGCGGGGTGTGGCTCCCCACGCTATTTCCGCCGGCCCGCCCAGACGATCCTTCAACGCTTCCGCCACGGCTATGCCCGGATAAAGGTGCCCCCCCGTGCCGCCGCCGGCGAATACGAAGCTGTAGTCTTCACGATTCGCTGCACTAACGGCATGGCTTGATTGCGGATTGGTTTGCCGGCCTGTGTCCTGACTCACAACTCTGCTTCCACTTGCGTTTCAGCCGGATTACGCTTCCGGCGGATGGATGTCCGATGGCGTTACAGACCCGTGCCGACGGACAGTTACGGCGGCGGGTTGGGAACAGCTCTATTCTCAATTGCCGCTATCGGCAAAGGCGCACCACCCGGCGACCCGGGACTGCTTTCTTCGTCCATTCGATTCGCGCGGTCAATGCTCATTAAAAGGCCTATGGCGCCGGCCGTCATGATCCAGCCGGTGCCGCCGGAAGAAATCAGCGGCAGTGCAATTCCCTTGGTGGGCACCGTCACGGTGACAACGGCAATGTTCATTGCCGCTTGCAGCGCGATGGTGGCCGTACAGCCGAATGCCGTCATTTGCCCAAACAGGTTCCGACACCGCGAGCCGATGCGCCATCCCGCCAGCGTAAGGCTGGCATACAGCATCACGATGACCATGCACCCGAAAAAGCCCAGCTCTTCGGCAATAAGGCTGAATATAAAATCCGTGGAATCTTCCGGCAGATAACCCATCTTTTGGATGCCGTTACCCAGGCCGCGCCCCCAGAAGCCGCCGCTGGCGAATGACAGCAAGGATTGAATGGGATTGTAGCCGGCGCCGCGCGGATCCATGTGCGGGTGCAGAAATATCAAAAGCCGCTCGCGCCGGTACGGGCTTTTAAGGATCGCAAAATACAGTACCGCCATCGCCGGTGGAACCAGAATAGCCAGGTGCCACCAGCGGCATCCGGCCATCAGCATCAGCACCGCGCAAACGCCCACAATAAGCACCGTGGTGCCGAAATCTTCCCGCAGAATCAACAGACACGTTACGCCGATCACGGCGATCAAGGGTACAAAACCGCGGAAAAAATCCCGGATGTGTTTCTGCCGGTGAACCGCATAAACACCCACGAACACCACCAACGCCCACTTGGCGATTTCCGAGGGTTCAAATCCAATGGTGTGCGACCCGATATGCACCATCAACCATCGCTTGGCGCCATTGATGCTGGCGCCGAAACGTGTGAGCACCAGCGCCAGGCAAACCAGCGCCAGCAGCATGACCCAGGTGGCCGCGGATCGCCACAATGTCGGGCCGATGAGCCGCCGGTAATCAATCCGCCACAAGACGATCATAAACGCGACGGCAATAAGTGCGTGGAGCACCGGCATACTGATAAAAAAGTGCCGCAGCAGGCCGCTGCGCGCGGTGGATATTCGCGCATCGGCGCTTTGCACCATTAATACGCCGAAGCCCAGCAGCGTCAGGCAGATGACAAAAAGAAGCTCGTCAAGATTCAGGGAGATAGGCCGCAGGGCGATGCTGATGCCGCGGCCGGCGTTTTTTATACGGGCGACGGTGGGAGAAGCCAGCACCGCCAAGGGGGATTTCGGCCAGCTGATCCGCGACGGCCACTGCACAGGTTGGGGTTTCTTCGCCATGATCTGGCATCCTGCCGGTAATTGAAACTGCACTTGCCGCACTGGAATTGCCCGGCTTGGTGCCGCAGTTATTTCGGCATTCAGGCGGCACGATTCCGTCCGGCGTCTTCCTGACGCATGATAATATACCCTACTTTACGGCGGCAATACAGGGCTGCATCGAATTTGCGGCAATCGGCTTTGCGCCCCGCAATTGGCGGAGTATGATTGATTCGCCAAAACCATGTTGGCCCTTTCCAAGGCAGTTTATGGTGGCACTGGTCAAACACATTTCATGTTGTAAACCACCGTATGTGTGGCCGCCGCCGGGCGGGATACCGAAGCTGCCGATACCGCCGCCATGGCCTTCCGGACCTTCCGGACTTCCCGTCGAGCCCAGGCTAAGAGGATAAGTTGACGAACTGGTGCAGATGACGATTTCCAGCGTGAGGAATAATGCCGTGACGCAAATAAAGGCAGGACAACAACCAGCATCCATTATGGCAGCCACTGATTTGGCGTATTACGGATTCCGCGTGGCAGCGCGCTGGGGTTTGGCTGCGGGATGCGCCATCATTCTATGTCTGGCCGAACTGCCGCGGCCGATACTGGCGCGTGCCGCCGCGCAAACCCGGCCGCAGGGGCCTCCGCCAGTGGTCTCCCACGTACTCCACCTTGCGGCGGAAAATCAGGGCAATTGTCTTGGATGCGCCGAAGTAGCGGGGAAAACGTTCGTCGTAATCGGTTCCGCCTATGGTCTGACAGTTCTAGGTCTGCGTCCGCGTCATAATCCACTTTCGTGGAGGTCCGTATCATCAGACGGGCATTTTTGGATTTCGCTGCCGGATTTGGATGCGGTAAATTGCATAGCAATAAATCCGCTTAAGGGCCGAGTTGTCTTCGGAACAATAGGGGGGGCGGTAGAAATGTGTCAACTATCACCGCTGCGGAAGTTGTGGAGCCGCCAGATATTCTCCCATGACGGACCAGTGACAGGCCTGTGCGTGCTGGATGGGGGCGCGAAAATCGGTGTGGCCGGATATTCCGGAATGAAGGGCATTTTGGGCCTTTCCCCTGCACAGGCAAAGAAATACTTGATAAAGGGTGCGATTGTAATTTTAGACGCGAAAACAGGCGCGGTGGTCAGACGAATCGGTGCATCATCCCTCCCCTACCTTTCGCTTTGCGCTGTTGGGCGGTCCGAAGTGGTCACATCAATCGACCCTAAGCCCGGAGTGTCACACTACAGCAATCGGGTGCACTTTGAACTCTGGAACTGGCGAACCGGCACGTGCCGCCGCCGCATGGTCAACATGGCGGGAAAGCTGCCCGCCTGGCGAGCCGTAGCACTTCCGGGTAAGCGCCTTGCGGCCGTCTGCGGCTATAGGAGTTTGGTCGTGCGGTCCCTGTCGCCTGGGGCGAAGGCCCTGCACGTCCGTACGACGGGCAACTGGCAGAACACTTTAGCGGTTTCACCGAACGGTCGGCTGATCGCAACGCCGATGTCCGGTGGCGGCGCGCAGCTATGGGATGCCAAGACGCTTCATCTTGTCGCCACGCTTGGCAATGTCGGTCGGGTGAATCAGAGCACCCTGGCGGGCATCGTGACGGAAATCGCCTTTACGCCGCACGGCCGATACGTGCTCACGCTTCAAATTAACCGGGCGAAGGTGGAAGCATGGCGCGTGCCGCGAAATGCGATGAAGGACGCTGCACCAATGAAATAGCCCTAAACTCGGGATCCCTGCCATGAGCCAGGCCTAGCCGGATTTTTACAAATCGGGATAGGGTACGGTTTGCGGTGAGCCGGCTTTGCCCCGTGCGAGTGGAGCCGGAGTTTGTACGGATCGTTCCGGCTTGGGGATTAACGATCGGTGTTGCCGGAGCCTTTTTGGCGATTATTGCCCCCGGTATTTTCTCATTTGGCAATCCTGTGTTTCCGGGGGGATTGGCGGCTGCGTCGGTGCCGCCATTAGCGGCGCGGTCACGCTCGTCCTTATGGCACGGCACATAATGGGCTCAACCGCTTTAAAATGTGCAGTCCGATTACGCAGGCCCGTTCGTATGCAGCTCACCGCCGCTGGTGTCGCGATCCTCGGCCGCTCCGTCGCGGGTGCGGCGATCGGAGCTGGTAAAGCGGGCTCCTTTGGGTGCGGCGGGCCAGGGGCATCCGTCCCGCGCCGGCCGTTGGATTCGCATCGCCATCAAAAGCCATAATAATTGTCACCGGCAGGCATCAAGGCGATCGGCAGCCGCGCCGTTGTGCGGCACATCGCGGGGCAGACCGCGAACAGGCGGCACGAGAAGCCGGAATGTCGGCGCGCGAGAAAAACACCGGCGGGATCCGGAAAGAAACTGGCCCAACGCCGAGCCAAGCTCACCCATTTTTTCGACCGTCATGAGAACATCCTTGTTCCGTGACAGCGCTACCGGCCCAGTCCCGTAAAATCCTGGGCGGAAAATACGATGCAGAAGTAATAGGACAGCCTTCTGGCGCCTTCCAAGCAACCTTTCCGTCTCATGGGTTCCGGAATTCATGAACCCGGCCACAGCGGAGAATCGCGTCACATATCCCGCGTGCAATCGCCTGCGCGACTACGGCCTCTTTGCCGAAAAACCAGCATGAGCGATGCGGCACCTGCCGCCAGAATGGGGAAGGAACCAGGCTCCGGCGTCGGCTGGCCATAGCCTACGAGCTGAATGCTGCCATCTCCAAGCATGGAGGTATAGTTCAGATAGGCCGTGGCTAACCCGGAAACTGTGGGGGAAAATTGAACTTCAAAAGCCGCCGGACCGGCGCCGCTGGGCAGGTCAAAATATCCTGTACTTGAAATGCCACTGGTCCCCGGTTGATATGGCGCCGGTAAAATCTTGAACTCGCCGGCCTGCGGGCCGGTCAGGCCGGTGATAAATCCCGCGTCGATGGGAAGGACAGCGTTTGACACAACGAAGGGCTCCACGGCCGTATTGCCTGTAAGCGTTACCTCGTTGAGAGACTGTTGGCCGAGATTAACCCTGCCGAATTCGAATAAATAAGCGTTTGGCTGCGTTTGTCCGTAAGCAAACATGTCGGACGAGGCATTAACGGGGACCGGGTTGGATGTCGGTGTGAAATTGGTGCTTTCAATATACGCCGTGCCATTGGTCCCGTGTGCTATCTGTCCGGATTGACCGCCCGACACTCGAATTACCCCGGCGGTGCCGAAAGTGATGACCCTGGCGGCCAGCCAAACGGTGCCCCCTGCACCGCCGCCTCCGCCGCCGCCGTTTAACAACATACTTCCGTTACCGCCGTTGGCCGTAATTGCAGCGTTGATATTTAAGTTATTATACGCTTCAATCTGGATGGCGCCGCCTCCTCCGCCGCCGCCATAAGTTCCGCCCCGATTGAGGGGTAATCCCGCCCCTCCGCCGCTGCCTCCGATAAAACCGAATCCCAAGGCGTTCGTGTCTGCAGACGTGGCGCTGTAGCCTGCTGCGCCGCCGTAATGCCCTTGTCCGTGGGGCAATGTCGGCGTACCGCCGCTATAACCGCCTGGCGCACCAGCCCCCGCGACGTTGTACCCGCCATTGCCTCCGTTAAGGGAAATGCGTGAATCGATTGTGGCGCTCGCCTGACTCTGTAAAACCAAGCCGTAGGCGCCGGTTGCGTTGACCGTTACACCGGGGCCGATATCAATGGAGTTAAAATTAAATACCGAGGCAAAACTAAGTTCACCGGGAATGCGCTGCACGTTACCCTGAAACGTTTGTCCGTTAAAACTGATCGTCGGGCCACGCTGGGGCGTAGACCCGGCCGGGGAGCCCGTAAAGATATTCACCACCCCGCTTGATACGTCAAGAGATCCGATTGGAGATGGAGTATTGCTCAGCGGCACCGGGCCGGCAAAGATGCAATTTCCAGCGGTGAAGGCCGCAGCGTTGCAGCAAGCTGCGGCCAGCCAGGCAATATGCGTAAAGTTTGGACGAGAATTTAATTTGCGTGACATTTTTAGTTCCCTCATATTGGAAATATAACAGCTTACATGAACCGAATTGGTATCCGGCTCTCACATCCGAACACCTATCTTCCGATTCTTTTTCTTAATGGCGATCGCTGCGACAGCCCCCCATCCCAGCAGTAGCAGCGAACCGGGTTCGGGGACCGCCGCGCCGTATCCAACAAGGGAAACAGAGCCGCTGCCGGCATCCGAAACATAATTTAAAGTCGCCTGGGCTTCTCCAACCGTGTTGGGATCAAATCGAACGAATACGTAATACGGTTGGGTGCCGGTAAATGCGAACGGCAGCGCGTTCACCGCGCCGGATGTCGATGGATCAATCAGTTGAAATTCGGACGCATTTGGTCCGGTGATACCGGTCACTTCTCCATTGAGCGTTCCAAGTTCATTGGATTGCGCCTGCGGGACCATGCCAACGGCCAAGGTCTTGTATGTCAGCGGAGCGATGGTGTTGAATGCAAGCGAATTTGTTGAGCTGGCAATTGCCACCGGCACCGCGGCAAGAATGCCGTTGCGGCCGTAACCACCCGGGCCCGGACCGGTCCCGCCCGCCACCGTCATCGGCTGGGTTGGTGATTGACCATACCCTGCAAAGTCCGAGGCGTTGGTCGATTGCAGTAATACCTGGCCGCCTCCGCCGCCCCCCGCTTCCTGACTGTTGCCTCCGTTGGCCGTGACCGATCCGCCGGTCCCCAAGACTATTTGTGCCGCACTGATGCGAATCCCTCCACCGCTGCCGCCTCCGCCGCCGCCGTTGACGTCAATGCTTCCATTGCCGCCGTCGGCGGTTATGGGCGCGTCAATGGATAGCCGTGAAATTGCGTCGATTTCCAGCGCGCCGCCGCCTGCACCGCCGCCGCCAACTCCGGAGGTTGAGGTCTGCAGGCCGGCTCCTCCGCCGCTGCCGGCATAAAGAGCTTTACTGGTATAGAGCCCGGCAGCATCATTGGCGTACATTCCGCCGTAGGTCGTGCTGGTTTCCGGGGTGGTGCCGACTGTATACGAGAACGCTCCAGAGCCTCCGAATCCGCCGCCTCCGCCCTGCGCGCCGCCTGCACCCGGGCCTTCTCCCACGGGCGAGGACGGTGAGCCGCCGTTGAAGCCGCCCGCGACGCCAAGTCCGGGGGTTTGATAGGAACCATGGCCGCCATTGACGGATATTGCCGAGTCGATGGTCGCGGAGCCACGGCTCAACAACGCCAAGCCATTAAACCCCGTCACGTTTACAGAAACGCCGGCGCCGATGGAAATCCGGCTGAAATCAAACTTCGCGATTTGCGGGGCGCCCGTGGAAATCGGGCCTGTATATGAACTGATCGAATCCTGATATGTGCCGTTGTCAACAAAACCCTGATTCAGAACGATGCCGGCAAAGGTCTGGCCGTTGAAAGTGATCGTCGGCGCCAAATAGGAACTGTCGCCGTACGCACTGCCGGTGAAAATGTCCACGGTTCCCGAGGTGACCACGAGACCTGCGGTTGGGCCGATTTCCGCGGTTGAAAAAGGATTGAGCAGCGGGCTTGCAATCGCCTGCGGAAGGTTAGCGGCGGCACCTATCAAAATCGCTTCAGCGGCAATCAACAGTCTGACAATACTTGCTCGTCGCATATAAAGCCTTTCGCACCCTCGTTGCGTGCCTTCGATTCAAACACCGCTGAGTTGAAAATTATGTCAACTGTCGCTATTTCTCCGTGTGCAAGCTTATATCGGACTGTGCGTCTTGTCAAGCACCAGACCTAGAAAAAAGGTCTTTCCACAAAATAACCTTGCAATTTATAAGTCCTCTTATTAGGATTAACACCTATCGGGTATTGTAGTGGTTATTTTGCTCGTCCGCGTTGTCGCGGGGGAGAAACACAATTTCCTTGATTTAAGCTCGCATACAGGGAGGAGCAGCATCATGAAAAAGCCGCACGGCACCAACGGATACCAAACGCAATCGACGCGCTTTCCGGCTCGGAAACGATTTTTTGCCCGGGTCGGCGCGGCGGCAATCGCCATTCCCATTACCGTCGGCTTGGCGAGCGTTTCGGCGACCACAACACCAATTACTTCCGAGGCAACCTGGCTGGGCACGCAAACCGGTGCCAACTGGAGCAACCCGGCCAATTGGTCCTACAGCGTTTCGCCAACCGGACAGGTCTACCCGAACAACGGAAGCGGTGGCATCAGTTACTTCGACGTGTCGATTAATCCACCAGTTGCCGCCAATCTGGACGTCAATGCCGGCATCGCCGATCTCTCCGTGGCTTCCGACGCCTTGCTGAATGTCAACAGCGGAGAAAGCTTGGCAATGACCGGCGCGAACCTTGCCAACGACGGAACGATCGTCATAAATTCGTCCGGATCTGCGAATGTCTCTTCGCTGGTCTTGGATAATTCCGTATCGCTGGCGGGAACGGGAACCTTGCGGCTTAATGGCATGGCCCCCGCAGATGCTCAGATACTTGGCGGGACCGGGGGTTATTTAACCGTCGGCTCCGGTTCCTCGATTACGGGTAGTGGACAAAGCTCGGTGGGGATTCTGAATAACGGAACCATCGACGCGAACGTCGCCGCTCAACGGCTCTTTCTGACCGCGTCGGACGTCACCAACAACAATCTGATCGAGGCCGCCGGTGGCGGGATACTGACCGTTCAGGGGATCGCCGTTACGCAGGGCGCATCCTCGGCGACTATCCTTGCCGCAGGGGCTTCCAGCACTGGCGCAGCAAGCACAGTGGTGCTGCGGTCTGCAACAATTGACGGCGGTGAGCTGAATTCATCAGGTCCCGGTCAGATATCCATTTACGGAAGCAGCACGTTGCAGGGCGTTACCAATAACGCGGCTATTAATATACTTGACGGTCAGACGTTAAACGTCGCTGGAAATTTGACGAACAATGGCACGATCAATGTCAACCAGGCCTCGACGGCTTCGTCGACCAGCAATTTGACTTTTTCGGGCGGAACGATCAGCGGTACCGGCTTTATCAACTTAAGTGCCGCCGGCACCGGCGCAGAGCTTAACTCCGCACAAAGCATGACGTTTGGCTCCGGCCAAACCGTTGACGGCCAGGGTACGATTACCTCAAATTTTACTAACGACGGAACAATTAATGCCAATGTGTCGGGACAATCGCTTATTTTAGGCCCAACCAACGTATCCTTGGCCTCGCCTCTGGTGAATAACAACCTCATTGAAGCGACCAACGGGGGATTGCTTCAACTTCCGGCCTATACCGGACTCCTGCAGGGGCCTTTCGGTATTATCTCCGCCAACGGCGGCAATGTTTTATTTGGCGGCAATGGCGGCGTGGTTCAAGGAATCTTACAAAGCGCAAATGGCGGAGAGTTCATTGCGACGGCAGCGGGATCCTATGTGACCAATGTAACGTCCAACGCGGTGATACTTGTTCCCGGTGGGAGCCGCCTGTCGCTTGACGGTAGCTTCGTTGATAATGCCCGCATCCAAGTTGGTTCGGGGGCATCGTCGGCATATGGCATCCTTGACGTCAGTAACATTTCCGGACCCGGCACGATTACCTTGGTAAATGGGCAGGTCAGCGGCGCGGGCACCACGATGGGAGTCCAGGCAGCCGGACACACGATAGATGGAGTCGGAGTTGTCAGCGGCCTCAATAACCATGGGCTTATCAATGCGAATGTTGCCGGAGGGACGCTCGTAATCGGGCCGTTCAACGCTTCAAATTCCGGGACGATTGAGGCTACCAACGGCTCGTTAATAATTGAAAACGCATCCACTACGATTAGTAACGACGGAACGATTTTGGCCGATGGCGGCTATGTTGGTTTTGCACCCCAGTCAGGCACGTCCGTCGGAACTTACGGCTACGTGGACGGCGGGACGTTGAAAACCGTCAATGGCGGCACGATGACGATCTCCGATGAATTCCTTTCGAATGTCACTATCCCGGTGAATACTACGGTTAGCTGGAAGAATGTCGGAATTTATCAGGCGGAGGTTGATGGGCATGTACTCGCCAGTGGGTCAACAGGAATATTTGGCATTTCTGGTGTGCCAATTCCGCTGGACCAGAATTCCGAATTAACGGGAACGGGTACGATTACCTTTTCTTCGACTGCACCGACAGCCTCCCTGGCCGACAAGTCAGCCGGTGGATACCTGACTATTGGTTCCGGGCTTTTGATTAATGGTTCGGTGGAAATTGGCCCCAACGTGATAAATAACGGTGAGATTGAAGCTCAAGGTGCGGGGCAATATATCAGTTTAGCGCTCTTCGGTGGATCGGTTACGAACAACAATCTGATTTCCGCAGGTGCCGGTGGTGTCGTCGTTGCTGACGGCAACGTGGTTCAGGGCTCAAATGGCAAATTGCAGGCGGCGGCCGGCGGATTGGTAGTTCTGGGCAATTCTCCTGGTGACAATCCCTTCACGCTTACTGGAGGATATTTGGACAACTCCGGCGACGGCCATATTAACGTCGGTCAACTTGATTTAGCCGGCGTTATAAATCTAGCCGCACTTTCAGTGGAACCGGGGGCAACGCTGGAGGTTTCCGGCAATTTCGAGAATAACGGCGTTATTTCCTTCCAGAACGCGCCGGTCCCAACCGGTTCGCCTGCGACTCCTGCGGTCGATCAACTGCTGTTTTCCACCGGCACGCTTTCCGGTACGGGGGCCATAGAGCTGGGGGCAACAAATGCGGGCGTCACGCTCGGCACCGTTGCCGGCGCTACGCTTACCCAGGCAAGCCAGCACACTGTCTCCGGGTACGGCACTATCAGCGCAACGATGCTCAATGACGGCACAATTAATGCGAATTCGCCAAATCAAACAATCTTGGTGAACGGTCTTCTCACAAACAACGGCTTGGCCGAGGCCAGCAACGGAGGAACCCTGGAAATCAATGCCAACTCCTTGACAAATTATTCCTCCGTCGCGTTTCTCGGCAACTCACTGACAGGCGGTGTGTACGAATCCGCGTCGGGCGGCAACCTGAATTTGGTTGGCGGAACAGTTCAGACCAATGCCGCGTATATTATTCTTGATGGACCAACCGCCGCTTTCGCGGCGGTAAACGCGCTGACCGCAAATACCGGAACGCTGGAACTTCTGCATGGCGCGACCTTGTCGCTCGCCGGCGGCCTTTCGAACAGTGGAACGATTGTCCTTGATCCCAGCACGCTTAACGTCGCCGGGAACTACCTGCAATCCTCGACGGGACTGCTAAACCTAACACTTGATGCAACTACCACGTCGCCATTATTGCAAGTCGCGGGAACCGCCTCGTTGAACGGCAGCATTCAATTGTCATTGGCGGCGGGATTCACGCCGGCCCCGGGGACCGATTTTACTCTTATTTCGGCAGGGCAGGGAATTCAGGGGACTTTTCTCAATGCGCCGGACAACTCACTTGTCGACGGTCTATTTCGAATTGATTATCTGACTAATTCCGTGGAGGTTCAGGCAACGCCCGAACCTTCCTCGGTTCTCCTGACAATTTTTGGGGCATTTCCGATTTTGCTGTTATCGCGCAGATTTCGGGGAAAATTTGCCGCGATCTAGAAGCCCAAAGGCTGCCGGTGGTGAGCGCCCAGAGAGGCTTTCAGAGACTCAACGGCTCGGAACTGATCGCCGAGGTATTGGCGGGAATTCAATTCGAAAATGGAGTTAAAAAACAGGCCGCCTGATTTGCTTCCGTCCA
>JAKAZF010000481.1 GCA_021826605.1 Planctomycetota bacterium
TTGCACTCGGACAGGATGGCTCGGTTTTGGCGGGCACGGATGGGCCGGGCCTGGTGATTCGGATCAATCCTAAAACCGGTAAATCTTATGTTTTAATGTCGGCAGACCATGCAGAAATTTCAGCTTTGGCGGTGGATGGTGATGGGGATATTTTCGCTGCAACGGCATCACCGCACCGGGCTAAACTTGATGGGGGAGTCTTTACCCCCGTTTTGCACCCGAATGGTCGTCCGGTAGCACTTGGCACCGGAATTCAGATGCCCGGAAAAAAGGGAAAGCCTGGTAAAAACGCTCAGGCCGGCGCAGCTGCCGGTAAGCCACCGGCTGAACCAACCCGCATACCGGGGCCGTTTCCATCCACCGATGGTGATGATTCCGCTCCCAATGCGCCGGCCGTCAAAAGCAATGCGGTTTACCAGATCAGTTCCAGCGGACGCGTTCGTGTTCTGCTTAAAGTGCCCGATATGGTGCTGTCCATGCTGTATGCCAAACATCACCTGATTCTTGGCCTTGGTGGCCACGGGCGGCTGTTGTCCTATGATCCCTTCACGCAAACAGAAACTCTGCTGGAACGCCTTAAGCAATCCGATCTGCTGTGCCTGGCAAAAACGCGAGGTAATCGATTATTGATCGGTACGGCTAATCAGGGGCAGATTTACCAGCTTACGGCCAGGACCCAACATAGCGGAACCTATGTCAGCAAAGTGCTTGACGCCAAACTTCCCGCTACATGGGGCGCTGCGCATATCGACGCCAAGGTGCCCGCCGGCGCGGCGGTGGATATTCAAACCCGCAGCGGCAACGTACGGGATGTAAAAGCTTCCGCACGTTTCTGGAGCCGATGGTCGTCGTTGATACCGGCCAACAGTTATCGGAAAATTTCCAGCCCCCCGGCGCGGTTTCTGCAATTCCGTCTGGTTCTCAAACGCGGTGGTCATGGCGCCTCTCCGGTCATTCGTTCCACGCGAATCAGTTACCAGCAGATTAATGTTCCGCCGGTGCTCAGCAGTGTGCAAACCAACTACCAGAGCAAACCAACGCATGCCGTACTTGTAAAATGGAAGGCCAATGATCCCAACGGCGATACGCTGCAATACACACTGCAATACCAGCAGAAAGGAATTCCTGTCTGGATTCGGATTGCCAAAGATATTTCCGCGCATCATTATCTATGGCAGCTCGCCGGTATTCCGGATGGCTATTATCGGGTGGAGGTTATTGCCTCGGATGCTCCGGACAACACGCCGTCCGCCGCGCGAAGCGTAGCCCGAGAATCCAGCCGCATAATGGTGGATAACACCGCTCCCACCATTGCCGGCCTGAAATGGCACCAGACCGCCGGTGGACACATCGTGGTTACTGGCGTGGCGTCTGATAAACGTTCGCCAATTACGGCGGTGAGTATTCAGGTAGATTCGTCAAAGAACTGGCGTCCGGCGGCCGCTTCTGCTACTATCTTTGACTCTCCGCTGGAAGGTTTCCGCGGGAGAACAGGTGTGCTTGGCAGCGGATCGCATCGAATTGTGGTAAAAGCTGTTGATGCCGCCGGGAACGAGGCCTACGCATCCGTGCTTGTAACAGTGCATTGATGCGGTAATTCTAAGTTTTGGAGTTGAGTCGTGCATTATCCGCATAAAGTCAGCAATCGTAAGCGCGTTCGCAAAATTGGCTTTCGCGCCAGAATGAAAACCAAAAAGGGGCGGCAATTGATGAACCGCAAACGCCGCATCGGTCGCAGCGTTAATGTGGTATGATATTGCTCCATGAGCAATACCCCATCTACCCGCCGGCCCAATCGTCTTATTGATTCCCGCAGTCCATATTTGCTGCAGCATGCGTACAATCCAGTGGATTGGTACCCATGGTGCCGTGAGGCATTGGACCTTTCGCGCACGCGCGGTGTTCCAATATTTCTCTCCATTGGCTATTCTGCCTGTCACTGGTGCCATGTGATGGAACGGGAAGTGTTTGAAAATTCCCAAATAGCCCAGTACATGAATGCCCACTTCGTCAATATCAAGGTCGATCGGGAACAGCGCCCCGATCTTGATGAACTCTATATGCTTGCCACCCAAATAACCACCGGTTCCGGTGGCTGGCCAATGAGCGTTTGGCTTACACCTGAACTCAAAGCCTTTTATGCCGGAACCTATTTTCCGCCGGAAGATCAATATGGTCGCCCCGGCTTTCCATCGGTACTTTCTGCCATCAATGCTGCCTGGCACGACCAACGCGATCAAGTGATCCGGCAGGCGGACCATATTGCGCAAGCCATCACCGGGCATTTCACCAGCACCGGCAATGCCGGTGCGCCCATTGATTTTCCTCGATGGCTTTCCGCGCTGCTGGACGAATGCCGCCAACGCATGGATTTAACCTGGGGTGGCTTCCGAGGCGCTCCAAAATTTCCACCGCACCAGACACTGCTTTTATGGATTGTTCTGCTTGAACAGCACGCAGCCGGATCAACGGCGCTGGCCAAGCTTCTATCCGTCGATGTGGTGGCACAGATTCGTTCCTGGCTCACGCTTACGCTGGATCGAATGGCGGCAGGGGGGATCTATGATCAAATCGGCGGCGGATTTGCGCGTTACAGCACCGATGAACAATGGCTGGTTCCGCATTTTGAAAAAATGCTCTACGACAATGCGCAGCTCGCCCTGATTTATGCCCGGGCGGGCGTGCTGCTGACCCGCAGCGACTACACACATATCGCCAGAGAAACGCTCGATTTCTGGCTTCGTGACATGACCGCGCCTCAGGGATTGTTTTACAGCAGTCTCGACGCGGACAGTCAGGGCGAAGAGGGAAAATTTTATCTATGGGATTGGCAGGAGCTGCTCGCCGCCATTCCCGATCAATCAGATCGTCAATTGGCTTGCCAATACTGGGGCTTCTCGCTTCAGGGAAATTGGGAGGGGCATAATATTGCCCGCATCAACGCGGATGTTTCCCAACTTGCCGAGCAATTTGGCGCAACACCTGAATGGGTGCTTCAGCGGTTGCAGAATATAAAATCGCAATTGCTGGTCATCCGGTCGAAACGGATTGCTCCGCATTGCGATGATAAAATTCTCACCGACTGGAATGGCCTGATGATTCAGGCATTGGCCGAAGCGGCGCTAATGTTGAATGAACCGAGGTATTACCATGCGGCCGATCGGGCGGCGTCGGCAATTCTTGCTGTGCATCGGGATGCTGCGGGTGAGCTCCTGCCTGTCAGCCGGGTGGGG
>JAKAZF010000482.1 GCA_021826605.1 Planctomycetota bacterium
ATCGCACAAATACATCTGCAAAGGATCGCCGCTTTTGGCTCCCAATTCAAACGCTACGGTGGGGGAGGTGGGGCACGCGATAAAATCGCACTTTTCAAACGCCTGGTCAAAATCCCGCTTGATCAACTGCCGCACCCGCAACGCCCGCAAATAATACGCATCGTAATAGCCGGAGGATAAGGCATACGTGCCCAGCATAATGCGACGCTGCACTTCCGGGCCGAAGCCTTCCGCCCGACTGGCTGCATACAGATCAAATAAATTCTCCGGCTTGGCTGTGCGATGGCCGTAATGCACGCCGTCATAACGGGAAAGATTGCTCGACGCTTCCGCCGGTGCAATGACGTAATAGGCCGCGATGCCGTATTTCGTGTGCGGTAAATGAACGTCTACTACCGTGGCACCCTGGCTACGATAAAAATCAACCGCTTTGGCAATGGCACCGCTGACTTCCGGCTCAATGCCTTCACCGCTGAATTCGGCCGGTAGGCCGATGCGCACGCCCTCCAGCGGCTTATCCAAATCTGAAAGATAATCCGGCACCGGCTGCGGCCAACTGGTGCTGTCCAATGGATCATGACCCGCAATAACTTGCAGTAATAAAGCGGCATCTTCCACACAGCGAGTCATCGGCCCGATCTGATCCAGCGAACTGGCAAATGCCACAAGGCCATAACGCGATACCAGACCATAAGTAGGTTTCAGGCCGACAATTCCGCACAGGGACGCGGGCTGCCGGATTGATCCACCCGTGTCCGACCCCAGCGATGCGGCACACATCCGTGCGGCCGTGGCGGCAGCTGATCCACCGGATGATCCGCCTGGTACGCAGGTGGTGTTCCAGGGATTATGACTTGGGCCGAAGGCGGAATTTTCCGTGGAGCTTCCCATGGCAAATTCATCAAGGTTGGTTTTACCTAAAATCACCGCGCCCGCTTCCTCGAGCTTTTTGACCACCGTTGCGTCATACGGACTGTGAAAATTTTTCAGCATTTTTGACGAACACGTGGTGGCTCCAAAGGTGGTGCACAGATTATCTTTTATCGCAATAGGCACACCCGCCAGAAGTCCCAGCGGTTTGCCTGCGGCTCTGGCCTGGTCAATGGCGGAAGCCCGCTGCAAGGCTCGATCCGCAAACACGGCGTTGTACGCGTGCAGTTGTCCATCTCTCTGGGCAATGGCGGATAAAGACGCCTGCGCCGCGGCGACGGCCGTGACTTCGCCGGCATTGATTTTATTGCGAACTTCTAAAGCGCTTAACTCATTGATCATTGAGCGTGTCCATAAACTTAAGCAGTGACCGATTCTTGAAAATATTTCCGCGAGCCGTTCGACGCAAAGAACCCGTTACTGGCCGCTGGTATCCGGAGTCCAATGAATGGAACTTAAGATTTTTAGCGCCATCGTGCGAATCTGATCATTTGTCGCAATGGCTAATGCGTCCAGTTTATCACCGCCGCCTAAATGGGAAACAATCAATTCTGCAAATGGATTGCCGGAATTGGTGTAGCCGCTCCACTCGTGTGCGGCCAGGCCATTGAGGATGAACGTGCGTTTGGTGCTGACATTAAATTTCAAACTGTTGCGGCAATTCCGGGCTACTTTCGCAGCCACAGTTAAGACGCAGAATGGCTTTTGATTCGCAGTCGGCCGCCCGTTATACAGCAGATACTGCCGATATGTGGCTGTCGATTTTTTGAAGCTTGTGACGGTATAAGGAACGGTGAAACTGTAGGTGCCGGTAACGGCGGGGGGCGGCAATTGGCCGGGCATGGCTGATCCCGAGGATATGCCGGATTCCCCGGATGCCCCGGCTTGGGCCGAAAATTCATGAACCGATATCACATGATCCGTTAAATTTGCACGGTAACTGCTTTGCGGGTGCGCCAGCGGATTGTATCCCGCGCACCCCGACAGCAGCAACACCGAGAGTGCTGCCGAAAAAAAAGCCGAGTAACGAATTGCATACATATACATAACCCCAATAAAAATAGCACTGTTCCCACGATCGCACGCCATCCCTCAACCGCCCCCCATGCCGGTATCCAAAACTTTCGGCACGGTAAAAAACGCCCCAGCCTTACCGGGGGCGTTCGCCAGCACTTGTTCCACCGTCAGCGAAGCACGAATTTCATCCTCACGCAGCACGGAATGCAGCGGCAGGGGATGGGCCATTGGCTCCAGACCCTGTACGTCGGCTTCCTGCAATTGCCCCACATAATCCAGAATTGAGGAAATCTGTTTGCTTAGCCGCGGCACGTCGCTGTCGGCCAGTTTCAAGCGGGCCAATTGTGCCACGTGGCGAACCTGCGTTTCATTAAGCGTATCAGCCATAGTTACACCATCCAAAACAAATACGAGGCCTTCTTCGTGCTCTGTCACGCCTACAAAGTAGGATTGACATAGCACGAGGCCTCATATTATACGGATAATATTTATTTTATGGGACTTTTCCACCTTCGGCACGGCGAATCCGAGCGCATAACCGTACTCAAAAAAGTCGAAACCGCCTCAGGCGGCTGCGGCCTGTGCCGGCTTGCGATACACAAACCGCCGGGCCACGCGTTTGGTCACCAGACCGGTTTTCAACGCCTTGGCCGACGCCCAGACACGGGCCGGTTTGCCATCGATGAGCACACGGACTTTTTGCAGATTCGGCTTGAATTTACGAGATGATCTGCCCGTAATCTTAATACCAACGCCACCGAGGTATTTGGCCTTACCACGATACGTGCACTGACGGCCAATACGCGTTTTCCGACCGGTATAATGACAAACATGAGGCATAATTCAAACTCCAATTCAGGTTCATTCCAGACCCATAAGTATATAAAAACCCCGTAAAATTACAAGCTGTCGAACATCCGGCAAAAAATAAAACTCGGAGTGTGGTAATATTTCTCCCCCACACGGACGATCGTGGAAACTTCACAAAGCCGCCGGCTTGGCCGGTGGTGGAACGCACCATAAGTGGAACCCACCATAAAAGCATTCCGATGCACCTGGACCAAACCGGCGATTCGCTCTTAATTTCCGGCTATTTCGGCGCGGCCCGGAAATATGGGCACGCCGGAAAAAAAATCGCTTTGGCCGTTTGCGATTGGCCGTTTGCGAACGTTGCAGCGACGCGGTGCTAACGCTATCCTTTACCGTCGTTGGCGCAGGTTGAGCGCAGCGATAACTACTCGGCCAAGCCTGGGAGTTACCCGATGATTACACTTGTTGCC
>JAKAZF010000483.1 GCA_021826605.1 Planctomycetota bacterium
AACAGCGGGCCATCGTGCAGGATCTCGCCTTTGGCCGGCCCGTGCGGGTATCGTCCACCGCGTACGCACCGACACCCGGTCAATGCGCGGTGGATGGCACGCGCTTAAGCTGGTGGACCAGCGCGCCGCGCGATCCGGCATGGATTGAAGTTGATCTGCAGGCACAATGCACAATAAACCGGATTCGCATTGTCTTTCCGCATGAAGCCGACGATGTGCCTCCGCAGAGCACACGTTGGACTCCGGCGCATGATGTGCTGGGCAGCTATGCGGTGGCTTATGCCATTGAATTGTCCACGGACGGGAAAAAGTGGACAACGATTTTCCACACGAATAATGGCGTGGGGGGCGAACTGCATCTGCCCATTGAGCCGCAAAAAGCGCGTTATGTGCGCATGGTCTGTAACAAGAGATCTTACAGTCAATATGGAGTGGCGGTAAGTTCACTGGAGGTCTTTGGCCAATGCACACAGATGCGTCCGGCCCCCGGTGGATGGACTGCCCCGCGGCCGGCGCGGAAATCCGCATCCCCGGTTCTGCCGCCGCGCCCGGACGGTCATCTTGTCGGTGGCTGGGACATGGAGATGATTGGTCCAGGCGGAACACATGCCGACGGAGCTTCAATATCCACGCCCCGCTTTAACAGCCGCAATTGGCATCAGGCAACGGTTCCCGGCACGGTATTGACGACGCTGGTGGATCAGGGGGTATTTCCGGATCCATTATTCGGCCTTAATAATCTGCAGATTCCCGAAGCGCTGAATAAATATTCCTGGTGGTATCGCAAGTCGTTTATCTTGCCGGAAAGCTACCACACCAGGCGGGTATGGCTTCATTTTGATGGAATTAACTATACCGCCGAGGTATGGCTCAATGGTAAACGCATTGGCGGTATTGAGGGAGCATTTATTCGCGGTGTGTTTGATATCACCGATGCCTTGCGAGTAAATGGAACAAATGTGCTTGCGGTCCGGGTTAATCCCGTGCCGCATCCCGGTTTACCAGATGAACAGTCATGGAAAACCGGCACCGGTTTTAACGGCGGCCAACCGGCGCGCGACGGTCCCAACTTTTTCTGCACCGTCGGCTGGGACTGGATTCCCGGAATCCGCGATCGCTGCACGGGCATCTGGAACCATGTTTTTCTAAGCACCACCGGACCGGTCGCGATACGCAATCCGCACGTCAAAACGGTTCTGCCTCTTCCGGATACATCTTCCGCCAGGGTAACCGTTGCCGCGGATGTATTAAACGCCGGTTCGCAGTCCGTCGAGGGTGTGTTGAAGGGAGTTATAGGTGATATAACATTCCAGAAAAATGTCACACTCAACGCCGGTGAAACCCGCACGGTGACATTTGACGCCAAGGACTTTCCGCAATTGGTAATGAAGCAGCCGCGCCTCTGGTGGCCCAATGGTTATGGCGAACAATACCTTCATGAATTAACACTCTCTTTTGAAATCAACGGCCAAAAAAGTGACAGCGCCACAACGCAGTTTGGCGTGCGGCAGTTTGAATATGAAAAATTGCCGGAACTGGTTATCAAGTGCAACGGTCATAAGATCATGTGCCGCGGCGGCGACTGGGGGCTTGATGAAGCCATGAAGCGCATACCGTATAAATCCATGGAAGCATGGATACGCATGCACCACCTGGCGCACATTACCATCATTCGCAACTGGACGGGCGAAAGCAACAGCGAGGAGTCGTGTCCTCTGGGCGATTAATAGGGTATTTGGGTATGGACGGAATTCTGGATGGCCAATCCCGGGGACGGGCCTGATCCGGATAATCCTTCATTATTGCTGGCCAATGCGGAGGATACCTTTAAGCGGTACCGGAACCATGCGTGCATCGCGATCTGGTGCGGCCGCAATGAAGGGCCGCCGCCGGCGATGATCAATGCCGCACTGAATAAGATGGCGCATGAACTGGACGGCACGCGATATTATCAGCCCGGCTCGTCATTCGCGGGCGTGCAAAGCGGCGGACCGTACTTCTTCCAGGAACCAGCCGCCTATTTCGAGCCGCGATACAATGGGTTTAAGACCGAAATCGGCAGCACTTCGGTTCCCACGCTCGACAGCCTGCTGACAACCATGCCGGAGGATCAGTTATGGCCCAATCATAATAACACATGGGCATACCATGATTATTGCGCCAATCACTCGCACTACCACAGCGCGCAGGACACAACCACTTACGAGGCCGCGATGTTCCGCCGATTTGGTGCCACCGCCAACATTCAGCAGTTCGTCCAACGGGCGCAAATGTTGAATTACGAGGTTCATCGGGGCATATTTGAAGGCTACATGAGCAAGCTGTGGCACAATGCCAGTGGCGTAATCCTCTGGATGAGCCATCCCGCGCAAAACAGCACCGTCTGGCAGCTTTACGCGCATGATTTTGAAGCCCATGCGTCCTTGTATGGCGCTAAAAAAGGGTGTGAACCACGGCATGTGCAACTCTCGGCGTTGGACGGCAGTGTTGATGTCATCAACAACACCATCCAAAGCCTGCATGATATAACGGTGGCAGCGCTGGTTTACAATCTGGATGGCACAGTTGCCGGCAGGACGCAACAAACCATGAACGCTTCGGCCAATGCCAAAACACATGGATTTGTCCTCAAATTGCCGGAGCAATTGTCGGAAACCTATTTTGTCCGTCTGACCATGCACAGTGCCAGCGGAACATTGCTCAGTGATAATTTTTACTGGCAAAGCCAACGCGACGGCGATCTGCGCGGCATGAACAACATGCCGAAGGTTCGGCCCGCCGGCAAGGTTCTGCTGGAGAAACAAAGCCCGATGTGGAAGGCCAGTGTAACACTGCACAACCCCGCATCAACTCCGGCCATTGCCATTAAACTCACGCCACGCAAGGAAAGCATGATCGGGCCATCAAGCCGGATCCTGCCGGTTTTCATTGAGGATAATTACTTTTCGCTCATGCCCGGCGAATCCAAATCTGTCACCATTGAGTTTCACAAGGATGATACCGATGGCAGAAATCCAATCATTGAAATCAGCGGTTGGAATATCGATACCTCTACACTGGCGTGTTAATAAAAAAAGCCCGCGCGATCGCTTTGGATCGCGCGGGCTGTATGTAAAAAACGTCCGGAAGAACCGGGGCGTTCAATTGCGATGATCAATACTCGTCGGAGTGGTCGGCGGCACCGGCTTTCTTGTCATCCTTCTTGGGCAGATCGCTGATGACCGCAT
>JAKAZF010000484.1 GCA_021826605.1 Planctomycetota bacterium
TAAGCGAACGGACCAATATTTCAGTTCGTCTGCTTTCGATTTGCGGTTCTGTCAAACCGATGTGACCGGGGAAGCTGTTAGGCGGAGCGGGTTATACCGGCTCCTTAAATGATATCGAACGCACAACATATTTCGGAGGCTTTATGCTCAAATCGCGGTCTACCCAACGGGCACAACACATTTATCACAACGCATCGGGAAATTCATTCCCGGTGTCCGCTGGTGCAGGGCATCTGCGGGATCGGAAAAATCGGCTGCTTAAACGTCTGGCGGTCAGCGCATCTGTGGCTGTGGCTCTGTTGATTACCGCTTTGCCGCCGCATCAGGCGCAGGCGCAACAACCCTCTTCCGCCATGATGAATGCCAAGCCTTCCACTGAATTGGTCAACGACGCGGATCTGTTTTTGCACTATTCACTGCTCGGCAAGGAAGACCTGGCGCGGGATAGCGGCAAGGCTTTCCTTGCGGCGAATCCCTCCCCGGTGGTGGCGCTGCGGGCGTTTGATGCCGCGGCCAACGGGCGCGATGTATCGGAAATTCTCATTGGCAACCAGCAGAATAAACCGCTGAAACAGGTTTCTTCCGCTATATCCGCATTGCTGGAAAAGGGCCACCTGATGGTTGCTCGCAATCCCGATCGGATTATTGCCGCCATTAAGGTTATGGTGGACAGCCCTCGAGCCTATGTGGTTTCGCGCCAGCGGTTATATGCGGCGGGCGAATTTGCCGCACCGTTTTTCGTCCATTTCCTTAACAGCCCGTCGCATGCCAGTTATGGTCCAACCATCGTTCAAATGATGAGTGATATTGGCAAGTCGCTTTTGAACCCATTGGTTCGGCAGCTTGCCACACCCTCTACGCCGGAAAAAATTCAAATTGTTCAGGTGCTCGGTAACATCGGATATCCTCAGGCCTTACCGTATCTGGTACAAATTGCCAATGATAAAAATACTCCGCCTGACTTGAAAAAGGCGGCACGCACCGCCATATCCAAAATTGATCCCACCGGTCGGTTTAATCACCTCACCGCGGCGGATCTGTATCTGTGGCTGGCCGAAGCGTATTATCACAACGAGCCGTCAGTTGCGGCCAATCATCCCAATGAGTCAACCAATCCGGTCTGGTATTATGACAAAGGCCTGAATGATGTTGTCGGCGTTCCCGTACCGACTCCGATCTGGAAAGATATCGAAACCATGCGGGCCTGTGAAGCCGTGCTCAAGCTTGATCCTGAAAATTCCGCGGCGATCAGTCTCTGGTTGGCTGCGGATCTGCGGCGCGAAGTCGATCTTCCCGCCGGTGCCAAAGACCCGACCATGAAACCTTCAATGCCTGGTGCCCATTATTACGCGGTAGCCGCGGGTCCGCGATATCTCAATCCGGTGCTGGAGATTGCATTAAATGCGGATAACAGCCCGCTGGTTCTGAAAACGCTCATGGCGTTGCAGCAGACGGGCGGTGTTGAAGGCCTGGTGGGGGGGGGCAAAAATCCATCTCCATTGATTCAGGCTCTTGCCTACCCGGATCCAGCGGTCCGCTTTGAAGCGGCCAGCGCCTTGGCCCGGGCCAACCCCGCCAAAGCATTCACCGGTTCATCGGAAGTAATTCCAACGCTTGCGGAAGCTGTCGCGCAGTCCACCAAGCCGGTTGTGCTGCTGGTTGATCCTGATATTCAGGTTCGCAACGAGATGAAGGCCCGTCTTCGGACGGACTATCATGTCATTGATGCCGCCACTCTCGCTCAGGCTGTTAACGACTCCATCGGCGTGCCGTACATTGGTCTGGTGATCGTGCCGGGTGGCCCGGCGGCGTTGCAATATCAGCAGTATGCGGTCACGGATTATCGTTTGCGTTCTACTCCCATGCTGGTAATGGGATCTGCCTCGGAACTACCTAAGCTTCATGCGGAATTTGTCAACGACCGCACCATTGGTGTCATTCCGACCGGGGCAACAAAAGGCGCGATCGATCAGGCCTTTACCGAGATTTTGACGCGCCTGGGCAGTAAGCCCATCAGCAGTCAGGAATCGGTGCGATTCGCGTCAACCGCCGCGCATGAATTAAAGCTCATGGCGATGAACCGTTCCTGCCTTTATGACGTCAACCGGGCCATTCCGGCGCTGAAGCTGGCCCTGCGATCTCAGCATGACAGCGTGGTTATCGCGGTTGCTGAAACGATGGGACAAATCCGTAATCCCGAAGCCCAGCAAATATTGGCGCATGCGGCGCTGAACAGTCATTCTGCTCCGGAAGCGGTTCGCTACGCTTTTTATATGAGCTTGGCGCAATCCGCCCGTAATCTGGGTAATCATCTCAGCAGTTCGCAAATTGATGATCTGATTCATGTTGTGTCCCATGAAAGCAACGCCAAGGTTCGTACCGCCGCCGCGGAAACGCTCGGCGCGTTGAATGTCGCCAGCAATCAGGCTTCCAAGCTGATCCTGAAGCAGGCTCAGTAAGCCGCGGATGGCGTTTTCTTTGAATACTCAAAAGGGGGCTGGAAATCCCAATTCCAGCCCCCTTTTTCTATACATGCCGCTGTGGGGTGAAAACACGCCAGGATTTTTCACTATTTGCTCCGTGGTCCATGGGGGCCGATCAGCGTAACGAACGGTCATGATGATCAGTAACGGACAAAACGACAGGCTCTTACGGAAGTTAATATGAAACGGTCATGAAAAGTGGTGCCGCATTTGGGTTGTAATGCGATGGGCCTTGTAACAGGGCCTGCACACTGGCCGGGGCGATGACAATGACTTTGTTGCCTACTTGACTGATTGTGGCTTTTCCTCCGTGATTCAGCCATATCTTCGGCTCGACATGATCGGTGATCAGTTGCAGGATATTTCTTTCCATGGACGGCGGGTTGCTTTGTCCCGCGGATCGATTACCGGATGCCTTAGCGGCTTTGGTCGGGCCACCCGCGGCATGTTCCTGCGGTGCGCGTTTTCCGTGGCTGCCCTCCGCAGGCCGTTTCTTTCCGAATGATTGCGGATTGATGTATCGCGGAATGTTGGCAATTAAATCCTGAATCCAATATGTCCGCATGATCAGATGTTGATTATCCGCCGCTTGTGTATTGACAAAAATGACATTTTGATCCGCTGATATGACCATGCGAACATTCGGTGCAAAAGATTTAAGTGCCGCCACCAGATCCAATTTATATCCCTGTCCGGGCAACCGCAAAGTAAGGCGACGGTTGAACTTGATTCCGGCGTGGGCC
>JAKAZF010000009.1 GCA_021826605.1 Planctomycetota bacterium
ATCTACTGGATTATTCCGCCCTGATTAGTGAAACGGTCATGGAATTGCGCATGGCCCCGCGGCAGGAAAGATTGCAGCATCGTTTGTCGTTTGTTCTGGGGATTGGGCCGGCGTCGGAGGTGCATAGTTACTTTGACTGGCTGGGCAATACGGTGCACACGTTTGCTATTAACAAGCTGCATCGGAGTGTTAAAATTTCGGCCGTCAGTGTGGTGCAAACCTATGATCGTGACCGCCAGACTCTGCAATCCGCGGACATGTGGCCGCCCAGTGCGCCCACGGATCACAGTTTATTTGATATGCTGCGCCTGGATGCGCCGGTGGTGGATTGCCCGGCGTTAACGGAACTGACGGAGCAAATCAGGCCCGCCGGCCGTGAATCGCTGGCCCGCGTGGCATTGAATATCATGGATAAGATTCATGCGGAATTTGTGTACGAAAAAGGCATCACCAGCGCTTCCAGTACCATAGCGGAAGTGCTGGAGCACCGGCGCGGCGTGTGCCAGGATTTTACCCATTTAATGATCGGCCTGGCGCGTAAGCTGCACATTCCGGCGCGTTATGTCAGCGGTTTTATTCATGCCGGAAATCAGCAATTCCGCGGAGCTGCGGAAACCCATGCCTGGTGTGAACTTTATTTTCCCACCACCGGCTGGATGGGCTACGACCCGACCAATAATTGTGAAGTCAAAGATAATTTTGTAAAAATGGCCGTCGGGCGGAACTACATGGACGTTCCGCCGCATAAAGGCGTGTACCGTGGCAATGCCACTGAAACCATGAAAGTTGAGGTGCATACCATGGATTTACCCGAGATTTCCAGCAACCTGGTGGGCGAGCGGACGTCGTCATTGAATGTGCCGATTTTCGGCAACACCGGCCGGGGCGGCGTTGTGCCATGGATACTCGAGGAGCAGGTTCAACAGCAGCAGCAGCAGCAATAGCCGAATCACCAGAGGCCCGCTGTCAAAATGGAACAGTAAATTCAAAAACTGTTGATATGCGGCCGGCATGAAATTCAATAATTGCAGTCGTCTGGGAGTTTCAAACGTATGGCAATACTTGTCGCCCTGAACCATGTCACCCATTATCGCTATGATCGCCCCGTTACCTTGTCGCCGCAGGTGGTGCGACTGCGCCCGGCACCGCACACCCGCACGCCGATTCGCAGTTATTCACTGCGGGTGCTGCCGGCGAAACACTTTGTCAATTGGCAACAGGACCCGTATGCCAATTATCAGGCGCGGCTGGTTTTTCCGGAGCTTACAAGGGAATTCCGCGTGGAAGTGGATTTGGTTGCGGAAATGACCGTGATCAACCCTTTTGATTTTTTCCTTGAACCGGATGCGGAAAACTATCCCTTCACGTACGACCCCGTGTTGCAACGCGAGCTGGGGCCGTACCTTGAAACCACGGAACCCGGTCCGCTGTTAAAAGATCTGCTGAAATCGTGCCAACGCAAAGGTCTGCGATGCCAGGATTTTCTGGTGGAAATAAATACAAAAATTAACCATCTGCTTAAATATCTCATCCGGATGGAACCCGGGGTGCAAAGCGTGGAAGAGACGCTGGCGCTGCGGACTGGATCATGCCGGGATTTCGCGTGGTTGCTGGTGAATTTATTTCGGCATTGCGGTCTGGCGGCCCGGTTTGTTTCCGGCTATTTGATTCAATTAGCGGCTGATGTTAAATCTCTGGATGGGCCGTCCGGTACGGAAATAGATTTCACCGATCTGCACGCGTGGGTGGAGGTGTTTCTTCCCGGCGCGGGTTGGGTGGGCCTGGATGCCACCAGTGGCTTATTTACCGGTGAAGGACATATTCCGCTGGCCTGCACGGCCGAGCCATCATCGGCAGCGCCCATTTCCGGAGCCGTTGATGACTGTGAGGCGGAATTTGAGTTCAGCATGTCCGTGCGGCGCGTGCGCGAAGATCCGCGCGTGACCAAGCCCTATACGGAAGAACAATGGAAAAGCATCGAATCAATGGGACATACCGTGGACGCTTTTCTGGAAAAGCACGACGTGCGTTTGACCATGGGAGGGGAACCCACGTTTGTCGCCACTGATCATGTCGATGCGCCGGAATGGAACACCACCGCACAGGGGCCGCACAAGCGGCAAATCGCCGGAGAGTTGATCAAGCGACTGCATGATCGCTTTGCTGCGGGCGGCTTGTTGCACTATGGCATAGGCAAATGGTATCCGGGAGAATCGCTGCCCCGCTGGGCTTTGGCGTCTTACTGGCGGAAAGATGGCCAGCCCATCTGGAATGATCCGAAACTGATTGCCGATCCTGAAGATCAGCATCAGCATACGGATGTTACCGCGCGGGATTTTTTGCAACGCCTGACCGATCGACTGGAGGGCGATGTTTCTTTTTCTCATGCCTGGGCGGGCTATGAGGATGTGTGGTATTACCTGTGGAAGGAAAGGCGATTGCCGGTCAATGTTGATCCGCTTAAAAATAATCTTAAAAATCCGGAAGACCGCCTGCGACTGGCAAAGATATTTGAACAAGGGCTGGATAAGATTGTGGGATACGTTCTGCCATTGCGACCTATTGGCAGTCCGGGTGAGGGAATCTGGCAAACCGGTGCCTGGTTTCTGCGGCCGGAGCGGCTTTATTTAATTCCCGGCGATTCACCCATGGGGTTGCGGCTTGCCCTGGATTCCCTCCCCTGGGTGGCTGAGAGTCAGTATCCGCACATTTACCAACGCGATCCGATGCAGGACGTATCGGAATTGCCTGAGGTGCATGACGGTCAGCAGTATCGACGCGGCGTGCCTGAACCCGAACGCCAGAGCCATTGGCGTGCCCAGCAGTGGAAGCTGGCGGAAGAAGGCACGGCTTCGGCGCTGGCTCAATACCGGGCGGGTTTATCAGAAAATCCTTCCCAGAAACCGGAACCGGGACAATCCGCACCGTATGTGGTGCGCACGGCCGTTTGTGTTGAGCCGCGCAATGGCACGCTGCATGTATTTATGCCGCCCATGCGACATATTGAAGATTATCTCGACCTGGTGGGGCGCATTGAAGAAACCGCGGCGGAACTCAAAACGCCTGTGGTTATCGAAGGCTATACGCCGCCGGATGATCCGCGCGTGGCCCACATAAAAGTAACGCCTGATCCGGGCGTTATTGAAGTCAATATTCACCCGGTGAAAACGTGGCAGGAGGCTGTCACCGTTACCACGGGTCTATATGAAGATGCCCATTTCTCCCGGCTGGGAACCGAGAAATTTATGCTGGACGGGCGGCACACGGGCACGGGCGGCGGAAATCATATTGTTATTGGGGGAGCGACGCCCGGCGATTCACCCTTTATACGCCGCCCGGATTTGCTTAAGAGCCTCGTGGCCTATTGGCATAATCATCCGGCGCTGTCGTATTTATTTTCCGGTTTGTGCATGGGTCCCACGAGTCAGGCTCCCCGTGCGGATGAGGGCCGTCCGGAAATGGTGTATGAACTGGAAATTGCCATGGACGAACTGCAGCGACAGCAGGGCGTGAAGGCTGCGCCGTGGCTGGTGGATCGTATATTTCGGAATTTATTAATTGATTTAACCGGCAATACGCACCGGGCGGAATTCTGCATTGACAAGTTGTATTCACCGGATTCCTCCAGCGGCCGGCTGGGGCTGGTGGAATTCCGCGGTTTTGAAATGCCACCCCATCCGCGAATGTCTCTGGCACAGCAACTGCTTTTGCGTACGCTGATCGCCCGATTCTGGAAAACGCCTTACGATACGCCGCTGGTGCGCTGGGGCACGGAACTTCATGACCGATTCATGCTGCCGCATTATCTGGCGGATGATTTTGATGATGTACTGCGGGACACCGCCTTGGCGGGCTTTTCGCTGAAATCCGAGTGGTTTGCCCCGCACCTGGAGTTCCGCTTTCCGCTGTTGGGGGAAATAGAGTCCGTGGCAGCCGGCGGTATGAAGCTGGAGTTCAGGCAGGCCATGGAACCGTGGAATGTGCTGGGCGAGGAGCCTGGGGGAGGCGGCACGGTGCGTTACGTGGATTCATCGCTGCAGCGCCTTCAGATAAAAACATCGGGGATGATCAGCACGCGGCATACCATTGCAGTCAATGGCGTGTTGTTGCCGTTGAATGCAACGGGGCGTAACGGAGAGTTTATTGCGGCAGTGCGTTACCGGGCCTGGCAGCCCGGTGCGTGCCTGCATCCGACCATTGGGGTGCACACGCCGCTGGTTTTTGATGTGGTGGATACCTGGAATGATCAGGCGGTTGCAGGATGCAGCTATTATGTGTCACATCCGGGAGGGCGGTCGTTTGATCAATTTCCGGTCAACGCTTTTGAAGCCGAGTCGCGGCGGATGGCGCGATTTATTAAGATTGGTCATTCGCCAGGTGTCCTTCGACCGCGTAAGGTGGATCGCTCACTGGAGTTTCCATTGACACTGGACTTGCGGCGAGTTTAGTAGCGGAAATGATTTAGAATAATCCGGACTATCATGTATAGTTGAAAGGTGTATGACTCTTCAAGAACAACAGGCTGTCCTGCCGCGGCAATTGGTGGATACCGGATTGTATACATCGTACGCTCCTTCGCCGGGCCTGTATGATGAAATGCTCGATGCACAAGGGGCGGTGCGGCCGCACTGGCAGATGTTTTTTAATCTGCTGGACGACCTGGGGCCGGAAAAGCTGCACCATCGCTGGGAAACCGCCCGGCAGTTGATTCATGACAATGGCGTCACGTACAACGTCTACGGTGATCCGGCCGGTATGGACAGACCATGGCATCTGGATTCACTTCCCGTAGTATTTTCCGCCGCCCACTGGGCGGTTCTGGAAGCGGGAATTGCCCAGCGCGCCCGTTTGCTTGATGCCATACTGGATGATCTTTACGGCCCGCAACGCCTGCTGGCTGAAAAAATTATTCCACCCGAGCTGGTCTTTGGCCAGGGATTGTTCCTGCGGCCCCTGCACGGCGTGGCCGTTCCCGGAGCGCGGCGTCTGCATACCTACGCCGCGGATGTGGGCCGTGGTGCCGATGGACGCTTTGTCGTACTGACTGATCGCACTCAGGCCCCGTCGGGCGCGGGTTACACCCTGGAAAACCGCATGGTCATCTCCCGGGCGCTGCCGGATGTGTTTCGGGATTGCCGGGTCAGCCGTCTGGCAACATTTTTTCGTCGGCTGCGCGAAACGCTTAAATCTCTGTCGAATCGGGAAAATCCGCGCATCGTGCTGTTGACGCCCGGGCCATACAACGAAACGTATTTTGAACATGCGTATCTGGCGCGGTACCTGGGTTACACGCTTGTGGAAGGGGCCGACCTGATCGTACGTGATAATTACGTTTATCTCAAAATGCTCGGTGGGTTAAAACGCGTGGACGTGATTTTTCGACGACAGGATGATGATTTTTGCGATCCGCTGGAATTGCGTGCCGATTCCGCCCTGGGGATTCCCGGCTTGGTGCAGGCGCTGTACTGCGGCAATGTAGCGGTGGCCAATGCCCTGGGATCAGGATTGGCGGAATCTCCCGCCTTGATGATGTTTCTGCCGGCGATTTGTCGTCGCTTATTCAGCGAAGATTTACTGCTGCCGTCGGTGGACTCCTTCTGGTGCGGCAATGCCGAGGCACGAAAATATGTGCTGGATAATCTCCCGCAAATGGTCATTAAGCGAGCTTTCAGTTCCATTCAGGATAAGCCGGTATTCGCGGGAAAATTAAGCTGGGATGAGCTTGAAAAATTGCGAAACAGTATACTCGCGGGGCCGTCGCTTTTCGTCGGCGAACACTATGTTGCCTTATCCACGGCGCCGGTGCTGGTGGAAAACCGGGTGCAGCCGCGGCATCTGGTTTTGCGACTGCACGCCACCTCCGTGGATGACGGGTATTGTGTGATGCCGGGTGGGCTGGCCAGATTTTCCGGATCAGCGGATTCGATGATTGTGTCCATGCAGCGGGGTGGCGGTTCTAAAGATGCGTGGGTGCTGTCAGATGGTCCGGTTGATTCGTTCAGCTTTCTGCAGCCTCCGGGTCAGGCCGTGGTGTTTTCCCGCGCTCTGGGGGATTTGCCCAGTCGCGTGGCAGATAATTTATTCTGGCTGGGGCGGTATGAGGAACGGGCACAGGCCAACGCCCGCCTGGCCCGCGGCATTGTCACCCGCCTGATGGACCAGACTTTTGACGCATCCGCCGAGTTGCCCATTCTGTTCTCCGCCCTGGAAAAGCAGACCATGTATACGCAACCGGAAGGGCGGGAATTTTCCGCGGAAGCCCGACTCGTTGAAATCCTCATGCGTAACACGCACCCCAACGGCTTTCCGGCGACGCTGCAATCCATTTATCGTATCGCGGCTCTGGTGCGGGATCGCATGTCGCTGGATATCTGGCGGATCATCAACCGTCTGGATGAGGATTTCCCTCGGGCCGAAACGTTCGATCCGGCGTTGCTGGATATTTTGCCGGCTTTGGATCGGCTGATTATCACCTTTGCCGCGTTTGACGGCTTGACCATGGAATCCATGACCCGTGGTTATGCGTGGCGGTTTTTGGATATTGGTCGTCGTCTGGAGCGCGTGCTGGCTACGCTGACACTGCTTTCCGAAACGCTGGTGCCCGTGGTGGATCGTGAAGGCCCGCTGCTGGAATCGGTTCTGGAAATTGCGGATTCTATTATTACCTATCGTCGCCGCTATACGACCAATCTTCAGGTGCCGCCGGTTTTAGATATGCTTTTAGCCGATGAAAGTAATCCACGCTCCGCCGCGTTTCAACTGGTGCGGTTACAGGAACATCTGGCATCTCTGGTTCCCGACGGCACCGGGGTTGGTTTATCAGCTCCGGAACGCATCATCTTGCGATTACTTACGGATATTCGGCTGGCTGATCTTAATACTCTTGGCCGCAGCGATGATACCGATGATAATCGCCCCCGGGAACATCTGGATCGTCTGTTGAAAATATGGATGGATGAATTGCGGATGCTTTCGGATGTCATCAGCCGGGCGTATCTGGTGCATGTTTCCGAATCCCGGCAACTGGGTTTTCAATTATCAACGTCGGTGGCCGAACCGGCATCTTAGTATTGGGGCGAACTACCGTACGTTCGGAAAATGACCTATGCCTGTATATAAAGTAAAACATATCACACGTTACCGTTATCAGCAGCCGGTTACCATTTGTCATCACGTGGCACATCTGTTGCCGCGGGAGGCCGCACGGCATATCTGGAATTTTTCGGATCTGGAAATTTCTCCCGCAGCCATGCGTACGGATCGGTTGGACTATTTCGGCAATCGGCAGACCTTCTTCAGCATTCAGGAGCCGCACCGCGAACTGCTGGTGACTTCCCGGGGCGAAGTTGAAATAACCTCTCCCTCAACCGGACTGCTTTTTTCCAATCCGCCATGGGAGCAGGCCAGGGCTAGTCTTTTTACCACTGATTTTCCGGATTTCGGGCGGGTGGTGCAGTTTACCTTTGAATCAACAAAAATTATGCCAACCAGCGAAGCGGCACCGTATGCCGCCGAATCTTTTCTGCCCGATCGTCCGATTGTTGAAGCATTGGAAGACCTGATGCACCGGATTTATCGGGATTTTAAGTTTGATTCTACGGCCACTACCGTCAGCACGAGCGTGGCGGACATCTTCCGACACCGCAAAGGTGTATGCCAGGATTTTGCGCATCTGGGTATTGCGTGCCTGCGAGCCATGGGATTTGCCGCCCGTTACGTTTCCGGTTACCTGCTGACGCTGCCTCCGCCGGGCCGACCGCGCCTGATTGGTGCCGATGCCTCGCACGCATGGTTCAGCGCTTACGTGCCTGAGCTGGGCTGGCTGGATTTTGACCCCACCAATGATATGATCCCTGCTGATCGCCACATTACCATTGCGTATGGGCGCGATTTTTCCGATGTTTCACCCTTGCGGGGCGTGATTCTTGGAGGGGGTAAGCATACGATGCACGTATCGGTTGATGTGGCTCCGGAGTAAGGACAGAACCATGTGCGGACGCTTCACACTGGCCAATCCTGCGGCCGCATTTAATGCCATGCCCTGGCTGACGGATGTGCCAAAAAGTCTGCCCCGGTACAACATTTCGCCCGGCCAGCAGACGTTTATGATCTGTGACAAATCCGGGTTGGTGGTTCGGTCGGGGCAGTGGGGATTTATCCGGAAAGGGGCCGGCTCAACACGCGATTTGCTGATAAACGCCCGTTCGGAAAAGGTGCTGGAAACGCCCAGTTTTTCCGAATCTTTTCGACGGCGGCGCTGTGTGATTCCCGCAGATGGGTTTTATGAATGGCGAAAAACGGCAAGCGTTTCGGTCCCGCATCTTTTTCAACTCACATCCGGCGGCCCATTTTGTCTGGCGGGACTGTATGACCGCTTCGGCGATGAACTGAATTTTGTCATTCTTACCACAGCCGCCAATGCGCTGGTTAAGCCGGTACATGCACGTATGCCGGTTCTGCTGCACGTGGCCCAAGCCATGGCCTATATTTCCGCACCGCCGGAGGCTCCGGAAACCCGCCGTTTTTTCCAGCCTTTTGCCACCGAAGAGATGCGTTCCCATCGGGTAAGCAACCTGGTAAACCGCGTTGAAAATGATACGGTCGCGTGCATTCAGGCGTACACCCCACCAACTGCGGCGCAGGGTCACTTATTTTCATAGAGCGCTTTTTAGACGCTCCCTTGCCATTATTTACCGTGCCATCGACGCTATCCATCATCGTGGGGTATAATACTGAAGGCAGAAAAAGGAACGCAGACTATGGCCAGGAAGACTCAAAGAATGGATTTCACGCGCCGCAAGTGCAAGGCCTGCGAAGGCGGGGTTAAGCCGTACACCGAGGTTCAGATCAGTAAACTGCTTAAATCGCTTCCGGAATGGGAATTCAGCAACGGTTCGCTGGTTCGAGCGTTTGAATTTATGAACTTCTACCAGACCATGGCGTTTGTGAATACGGTCGCGTGGCTGGCGAATATGGAGAATCATCATCCGGACATGGAAGTGGGTTACAGCCGATGTGTGATACGGTATAACACCCATGCCATTGGCGGAATCTCGGAAAATGATTTTATTTGCGCCGCCAAAATCAATGCGTTGCTGGCACTGTAAAGATTGCTGTAAGAGAAGGAAGTTATGGCAGAAGGTCCCGAAATGAAACGGAAGGTATTGCTCCTTTCCGCGTCCGCCGGTACCGGGCATGTACGGGCCGCAGACGCCCTGTTGCGAATATGCCGGCAGCATCCGGGGGTGGGGGAGGTGCAGCATTGGGATATGCTCAAATACACCACCCGCCTGTTTCGTCACATTTACTCACAAACATATCTTGATTTAATTAACAAAGCCCCCCGCATGTTGGGGTGGATCTATGATACATTTGACACCCCGTGGCGCAATGAAAAAATGCGACTGGCATTTGAGAAATTTAATGCCCGTCCATTTCTCAAGGCGACCATGGCTTTCCAACCCGATTATATTATCTGCACCCATTTTACACCGGCCAGTCTTTTAGGCTGGTTGTATGAAACGGGCAAAAGCCCGGTCAAGCCGGCCATTGTCGTTACAGATTATGACTGCCATGCCATGTGGCTGAATCGAACGTACCAGCAGTACTTTGTGCTCCTGGAGGAAACGCGGGAGTTTCTGGTGCGAATGGGTATTGATCCGGCCCGCATCAGCATGTCCGGCATTCCCATTGATCCGGTGTTTATGGAGCATAAATCGCGCGCCGCGGTATGCCGAAAACTCGGCCTGGCGGAGGATGTCTTTACCATCCTGGTTTCCGCCGGCGGGTATGGTGTCGGGCCGGTACAGGCCCTGCTGGCGGAGCTGCTTAAAATTAAGCGGCCGGTCCAACTGGTGGTGATCGCCGGAAGAAGTGAAGAATTAAAACAACACCTGGATCAGATGGCCGGGCGGCAGAATCGCAATTCAGCAGCACGAGTGATTCCGGTGGGCTTTACGCCCCTGATGGATGAATACATGGCAGCGGCTGATCTTCTGCTGGGCAAACCCGGCGGCCTGACAACCAGTGAGGCCATGGCCCGAAATTTGCCTCTGTGCATTGTTAATCCTATCCCCGGGCAGGAAGAGCGTAACTCGGCGCATTTACTGGAATGCGGTGTGGCCATTCGCAGTAACAATTTGCCGACGCTGGCCTGGAAGATTCAAAGACTCATGGAGGATCCCCAACGCCTGGAACTCATGCGGGAAAACACGCGTCATCTGGCGCGCCCGGAAGCTGCTCAAAGCATTGTCGACACCGTGATGAATCTCCCCCTGGATGTGGATGCGGGGCGGGTGCGCCGGCCATTTTTCTCCAGCCGCCTGGCGCGATCCCGCATGTTACGTAAACGGCGTAGCAGCAGACTCGATGTCCCCAGTGCTTCCTGATTGGGTTTGATGTTGCATACGGACGAACTCGACTATACGCTTCCACCGGAATTAATTGCCCGCAACCCGGTATTTCCGCGCGATCAGAGCCGCCTGCTGGTCTATCGCCGCAGATCGGAATCGATCGACCATTGTCTTTTTTCTGATCTGCCGAATCTTCTGATGCCCGGAGACCTTTTGATCGCCAATGATACGCGCGTGCTGCCGGCGAAACTTTCCCTGACCAAGCAATCGGGCGGCAGAATCACCGGATTATTTATTAATGAACTCTCGCCCGGAATCTGGCGCGTTCTGTTGCGCACGCGGGGTCGTGCTGAAGCGGGCATGTCGCTAAATGCGAGATCTGCCCATGGGATTGATCGGCTTGACCTGAAATTGCTGGAACGCGAAGCCGAAAAAGGCCAATGGATTGTGGAAGTCAGTGATACAAGACCGGCTGCGGAAGTTCTGGCCCGGTTCGGAGATGTTCCGTTGCCTCCCTATATTGAAAAAGCACGCGAACTTACAGCGAAAAATTCTGCAAGCCGCTATCCCTCCGCCGCGTCAGGGGTGCCTCCACCAAGTGAAGCGGGTGGTGGTAATTTTGCTGATGCTCAAGATAGTGGCAGGCAGGATGCCTGCACCACAAGGGACGCGTCCGCAGATAAATTCGCGGATGCGCAAAGCTATCAGACTATCTACGCCAGCGCTGCCGGTGCCCTGGCGGCTCCCACGGCCGGATTGCATTTTACGCCCGAGGTATTTGCGCAGTTGGAGCAGCGGCAGATTCATCGCGCTTTCATCACTTTGCATGTCGGTTTGGGGACGTTTTTGCCGGTGAAAGCGGCGAGCTTGGATCACCACCCGATGCACCATGAAACATTTCTAGTTCCCCGCACCACCGTGGAACGAATTCGCGAACAAAAAGTGCGATCAGGCCGAATGGTGCTGGTCGGCACGACCACGGTTCGAACCCTGGAAACCATGGCCCACGCCATTTTGAATGCGTCAACGCCGCCGGTAGATTTCTCTGGTTCAACCAACCTGCTTATTGAACCGGGATACACCTTTCAACTCACTGACGCGCTGATTACCAATTTCCATTTGCCACGCAGTACGCTCCTGGCCCTGGTCGGGGCGTTAACAGGGATGAATCGGCTGAAGGAAATTTATCAACAGGCGATCGCGCGCCGCTACCGATTTTACAGCTTTGGCGATGCCATGCTGATTCTCCCCTGATCAACTCTGCCTGGGGCGGTATTCCGCATAGACCACATACGGTTCTATGGATGCCGAAAGCACCTGAGCGGGTTTATCGACGGCCCGCAGGCATAAGGCAATGATATTTTTGCCGCCCGGACGGGTGTCCAGCCAGCATTCCGGAAGATAATATTCCCGCTGTCCGCCGCCTTGCCAGAATCGGCCATATTCATGTCCATTGACATAAATAAAGCCCGTGCCGGTCGCCTGAATTTTCAGGCACCACGGCAGCCAGATATCCGCATTTACCGCGGGCAATGCAAATTCCAGACGGTGCCAGGAAAGTAGCGCAGCTTTGGTGCCATCTTGCGGACGTCCGGTCAGATGATGCTGTTGCCACGCGGAATCATCAAAGCCCGGCTTATGCCAGCCTGATTCAACGCCGGTGGGATGCGGCGCAAATTCCAGGGAACCGACTCTGGTGGCTAACGCGGATGCGTCATCCGCGGAAATGAGCTTCACGCCGCCAAGGCCGCCGGAGCCGTCAATATTTTGGACCAGCACGGCTAAGCTATTTTTTCCAATATGCAGGAGTTTTTCAGCGTTAAATGTCCAGGCTCTGCCCCAGTCATCGGTGGTGCCCAGAAGTTTTCCGTTGACAAATACCCAGCCTCTATCATCTATTCGGCTGAAGTGAAGTGCGGTTTTGTGTTCGGTCAGGTCTTTCTGTGTGATATGCAACGTGGCGCGAAATACGGCGCTGGTATGCGGCTGCCTGAGTTGCACGGCGCTAAGCGCCTCATGCGGTGTAACAGCTTTCCAGCCATGGGTAGAAACCTGGGTCCCCGTCAAAGTCGCATGTTTAGGATCGCGTGGTTGCCGCACTTCCTTCATGCGCCACGGATTGACAGACTTTCCGGATATGTCCGCGGGCACCACAGAAACATCCGTGATTCCGTACAGCGCTTCCATGCCCATTCCACCGTTGGGGTGGCCGCGGTTTTCATACACAAGCGTGGCCGTGTGCCGGCCCGGTTGCAGCGGCTGTTGGGGTTTGTACAGGGCGGTAGCGCCGGATCCCCCTTTGGAATAAATGATTTCCCCATCAACATTTGCGGTGGCGCTGTCGGAATTATTCAGGGTGGCGGCCAGTGCAACGGATGAAATTTTTGGCGGCAGGGGATGGAGATTTAATTTCGCCCGGTAATAACTGAATCCCGAAACATAGACCCCCAACTCCGCCAACGATTGGTTCGGCTTGATTGCCCGCCAGTGATTCGGTTCGGCATCCGCGGCAGATTTCACGGAACCAATGATCACACCCGATGGCAAGTCCGTCGGACGTTTCTGATCTTGCTGAGGTTCCGGCAGCCATTTGCCGCCATCGGCTGACGTAACCCCGGCCGGAAGAAAGAGAATCTTGGAGCCAAACGGTTCCAGTTCATACTGAAACACAACAGTACCCACGCCGGAAATAGCAGCATGCGCGTTGCCACGGCGGCTGTGCCCGTGCTGATCCGTGCGGATAAATAAATAGACGCCGCCGTCCGGCGCTTTACGCCCCGCCAGATGAACATCTGAATATCCGGTTTTGGCTTTAATGTGCAAAGCTTCCGATTGTGCCAGCGCCGGGCCATGTTCCTTGAGCATGGCCGCCAGAGCTTTCACCCGCAGGTACTTGGTTCCGACCCCGCCGTTCTCTCGGATGGGAGCACTGTAATCATACGATGTGGCAATACCCGCGCCGGGTCTTCCGCCAAAATTGGTGCCGCCGAAGAGCATGTAATAATTAACCATCGTCACACCATGCTGAATGCAGAAGAGTGTGAGGTTGTTGATCTGTGGTGGAATTAAATCCGCCCGATAATGATCTTCATGGGTGCGCAGCGGCGGAACATTGTAGACCCCCGAAAACCAGCCGCCCTGCAATTCTGCGGTCATTAATGGGGCATCATTTTGTCCGTCCCGCATCCCCTCTATTGAGCCGAGAACACTGTTGACATTCCAGCCCGGATAAAAATCCATCGTATCAAATACCCGCCGGAGAAGCTGATTTTTTGCGCCCAGTACGCAACTTCCCCAGTTGATAAACAACGGAACTTCAATGCCGTTTTTCAACGCAGCGGAGACAAGAGATTCAACATAGGTCTGTTTCACCGGCTTGGGGAAACTCGGGAAATCGTATTCATTTTCGACTTGAAAAATCAGCACGCCCGGTTCGCCCGGACCCTTGCGGGTAATCTGATGTTTGGCAATGACCGGGCAAACGGCATTGTACCAGTGGCTGCTCCAGGCCATAAAAATTGGGTTATCGCTGCGCAACCATTCGCCTTTATATCCCTGCGGCTTTTTAGTCATCAGCCATTGCGGGAAGCCGCCGGTATCCCATTCGGCACAAATGTAAGGTCCCGGGCGGATGCTGACATAAAGTCCGAACTCCTGCGTGGCCATGGTCAACCAGTCGTCAAGATCGGTGAGGTCGATTTTGGAGTAATCATCGACCCCGGATGGCATTTTGACTTCGTGCATATTCCAAGCGACGTAGGTTTGTACGGTGTTAAAGCCCGCTTCTTTGATTTTTGCGAATCGTTCGCGCCATAATGGTTTGGCGCAGCGGTAATAATGAAAGCAACCGCTGTACATAAAAAAGGGCTTATCGTCCAAAATCAGAGAATGTCGGTTGTAGCGAATGCGCTGGGGATGAAAAAACTGCCGGGGCGGAAGTTTTTCTGCATCTGCTGCGGCTGCAAAACCCCCGTCCCCAAGAGCTGCCGCTGCGGAGACAACTGCCCCCAATTTGACGAAGTCCCGACGATCCAGTGATGGGAATTTGTTTTCCATAACGTGATGCCTTTCAGTACGTGTGTTGGTTGCCAGTGTCCGCGGACGATCCCTGTGGCGTAGGGGCCTTTACTATACAAGAGTTTATTGATTTGGCAATTAACGTATGCAATTAGCTTAATTCAATAAGCAGAGTTCTTTTTTTTGCAGGCAGGTATGCTATACTAAGTGCTTGAGTCCCTGGACGTGCCGGCTTGGTAATGAAGTTGTTTTTACCGCGATGCGGCAGGTCCATAACATGAGGCGGTACATGGCAGTAAACACGAAGCTTCTCCAACGCGAACTGCGCGATGGCCGAACGGTGCATTTTCAGTGGTATTACTCTACGGTTTTTGCGATTCTTCACGTGCTGACACTGGTGGCCTTTGTGCCGATGTTTATTCACGTTTCATCCATCGCCGTATTTTTTATTATGGCATGGATTGCCGGCGGATTAGGCGTCACCTTGGGATACCACCGTCTCCTGACTCACCGCAGCTTCGTTACATATAAACCTGTTGAATATATTTTAACCATCTTTGCCTGCCTGTCCTGGCAGGGGGGACCCATTCAATGGGTTGGCACGCATCGCCTGCATCATACGCAATCGGATGAGCCGGGTGATCCGCATTCGCCGCGTGACGGCTTTTCCTGGTCTCACTTGTTATGGATCATCCATTCGTCGCGTCTGGGTGATGACCCTGCGAAACTTACCAAGGATATTCAGCGCGATCCGGTATTGTGCTTTCTGGATCGGTACTGGTACGTACCGCAGTTTTTTCTCGCCGCCATTTTATTTGCTCTCGGCTGGATGTGGCTGGGCACTGCGATGGGGGGCGTTTCCTGGGTTCTTTGGGGAGTCTGCGTTCGAGTGGTCGTGATGTACCACGCGACCTGGTTTGTTAATTCCGCAGCTCATACCTGGGGCTACCGCAATTTTGAGACAACCGATGACTCGCGCAATAACTGGTGGGTGGCCTTGTTATCTTTTGGAGAAGGCTGGCACAACAACCACCATGCCCAGCAGCGTTCCGCCGCCCATGGGATGCGCTGGTATGAAATTGACATTACCTATGTCACGATTCTTCTGATGCGAGCCTGTGGGTTGGCCTGGAAAGTGGTTAAGCCGCAACGCCCCGGGGCCTCGTAAAGACGAATATTACTATATGAAACTGCGTAGTATCGGTCTTGTGACGACCGAGATAGGTCAATTTTTACGTCCTATAACTATTCCACTTAATTTGAGTTTGGGCTATTCCGAAAGACGGCGGCGCATCGGGTATAATGGACCTTTGTGACTGGAGGTTTCGGGTGACGGCAAATCCCTACCATATTGGCGACCGCATATACGCCCCCTGGCAAAATGAAAGGCTGTTTCCAGCCCGCGTCACCTTCCTGTCCAACGGTACCGCCTATTTCACGTATGTAGATGGTGAGACCGGTCGAATGCCAGCACGTCGCCTGCAACCGTCCAACAAAATCGTGGTCATTGAATCCGTTTCGCGAAACCCAACCGAAAAACATTGGTCCGAGGGCCGACTGTTGGGGGAATTTCTCCGCATGATTGGAGCCAAGCCTTTGTATTCGTTCATACGCACCAAATTAGAACTCGGCCATTTTTTAAAACTGGCCCGCATGTCCAGCAGCCGGCACATTCATTTTTCCATGCACGGCTTGAAGCGTAAACTTGTTTTGCAGTTGGGTTTCGCGAAACGGATTCAAT
>JAKAZF010000485.1 GCA_021826605.1 Planctomycetota bacterium
TTCACTGGGGCTGGCGATCAAACAACATGGTTTGGCAAAACGGGTGCTCGGCGTGGGTAGAACCGGCTCGCCATCCAATCAGCGGGCGCTGGATATGGGAGCCATTGATCAGGCATTCACGGATCCGGCAACTGCGGTATGCGAAAGCGAGTTGGTCGTGCTGGCCGCGAATGTGGGGCAATTTCCCGCCCTGATGGCAGGTATTGCCCCGGCACTGAAAACCGGCGCGCTGGTAACCGATGTGGGATCCACCAAGCAACAGGTCATGAAATGGGCCGGCAAATTGCTTCCCCGCAGCATTGATTTCATCGGTTCTCATCCAATGGCCGGCTCCGAAAAGCGTGGGCCGGAAAATGCCCGTCCGGATTTATATCATGATGCGCTGTGCCTGATTTGCCCGCCAAAATTGCGCGGGCGCGGTGCTTTTACGGGAAGCCGGGTGGTGGCGGCAACGGAAAAGATGGAACGTTTCTGGCGCGCTATTGGCATGCGGACGCGGCAATTGGATGCGGTGCAGCACGATCAATGGGTAGCGCTGATCAGCCATATTCCGCATGCCGCCGCCTGCATGACCGCCATGGTGGCAGGGCGTAATGTGGATGCGGGTGTGGCGATAGCGGGCGGCTTTGTGGATACCACGCGCGTGGCCTCCGGTGATCCGGATATGTGGACGGATATTTTTTTGACCAATCGAGTGGAGATGACCAGAAATTTGAATGCAGCCATGCAGATGCTTCGCAAGCTGCAGGCGGCCATTCGCCGTGGTGATCCGGAGGCGGTTAAGGAATTTTTGCAAACCGCCAAACAGCAGCATGAACTGCTGCTTGCCCGCCGCAACGCCCGTTGAATCACATCGCCTGCGCCAGAAGTTCTTCAGGATTTTTATAACAGTTGGTTTCGTCGGTAAACAACCCGGGCACAAAATGGTATTCCGGATGTGCCTTGGGGTGAAACGCCAGCAGGTGCAATCGTCCCAGACCGGTATTGTACAGACAGTGCGGCTTACCCGGCGGTATGACAATGGTGGTTCCACCGGCCACGCTGCGCGGGTCCTGACCGATAAACAGTATTCCTTCCCCTTCCAGGAATACGAGAATTTCCTCGCCATCATGGTAATGGGGCGGGACATGGCCGCGCGGATCATAGGTTTCTTCCAGTACCAGAGAGCTTCGCGTGCCGCTTTCCGGGCAGGCCAGTACCTCCACGGTGCCATTTCGCAGGGCATCGCGCAACATTTCCATTTGAGATACAGTATCCATCGTACATCTCCTGATGAATCAACAACCGGAAATTTATATTCGTATCGGCTCCGGAAACTTTTGCGGTTCTCGGTGCCAGCAGTCGAACTGCCTTCTGGCACATTGAACGAGCCACAATAATTTTCGGCTAATCGGGACGTAAAGTTGAGAGAAACGCGAACACTTTTGTGCTTTATATGCCACGGTTTTTACAGGGCCTTTTTATGGGATGCTGGTTGGTCATGCGGATAAGTGGTGGATTGGTGTTAAGAACACAAACCGTGCGATTTTTATAAGTGACGGCGAGACATAAAAACTTGCGCACAATTCAATAGTACATAGTAATTGAAAACAGAAATATTTATTTTTTGTGCGCTTCCAGTTTTACCTGCGGTTGGTTATTATTGGCCGCATCATCACGCGCTGGCACGCGTGTTTATACCGCCCGCATCTGTTCAGGCGGTGGATGGCTGAAACTGCACGACCTACGGAGGAACCGATGGCTGATCCACAAGCTTCTCTGCCGGACTTAACGCAACCCAGAGGCTTTCACTGGCGCGGTTACCGCTGGGCCGTTTGCCTGGGACTGTTTCTGATTACCACGATCAACTATATGGATCGCTTTATGATTTCGCTGATGGAGCCAAATCTGATCCATAACCTGCATTTTACGCAGGTTGATTACGGCAACATCATGGCAGTTTTCAGCGCAACGTATGCCGTGGGCTATGCCCTGTGCGGCTGGTTCATGGATGCGGTCGGTGTATGGTTGGGCTTTGCGCTGACCGTCATTATTTTCAGCGGTGCTGAAATGGGAATGGCGTTTGCCACAACCGTATTGGGTTACATGGTGATCCAGGGTGCCATGGGTGTGGCACAGGGAGCGAATTTCCCCGGTGCCATCAAAGCGGTCGGTCAGTGGTTTCCCAAGAAAGAACGTGCTCTGACCACGGGAATCTTCAATGCCGGGACAAGCCTGGGTGTCGTGGCGGCCCCGATTATCGTGGGCCTGACCGCCAAGACGTTTGGATGGCGGGCCGGGTTCATCACCGCGGGGCTGGTGGGGTTCGTCTGGGTAGCCTGGTGGCTGCTGCGCTACAAAGAGCCGGATGTAAATCCAAATCTCTCTCGTGAGGAACTGGCGTACATCCGCAGTGATCCGCCGGAAGCGCAGCACCGCATCCGCTGGGCCACGCTGCTGGGATATAAGCAGTCCTGGGCTTTTATCGTCGCCACGATGCTCACCAGCCCGGTCTGGTGGTTCTGGTTGTTCTGGATTCCGGATTTCTTCAATACCAAGCATCATCTGAACATTAAAAACATGATCCTGCCGATGGTTCTGATTTACGGCATGGCTGATCTTGGCAGCATCGGTGGCGGCTGGCTTTCAAGCTGGTTTCTGTCGCAGGGATGGTCATTGAATAAAGCTCGCAAGACCGCCATGCTCATTTGTGCCCTGCTGGTCGTGCCGGTGTTTGGTGCCGCGTCGGTGGGTAACTACCTGGTGGCTTCACTGCTGATTGGCCTGGCGTGCGCGGGGCACCAGGGTTTTTCCGCCAATTTGTTCACCATGGCTTCGGACACCATGCCGGGAAAAGTGGTGGGGTCTCTGGTCGGCCTTGGCGGTTTTGTGGCATCGGGCCTCAGTATGTTTGTTTCCGCCGGCGTTGGCTGGTTCCTGCAGTCAACACATGACAATTACATCATGCTCTTTGCCATTGCCAGTTCTGCTTACCTCGTGGCCTTGCTGTTAATCCAACTGATTAATCCGCGTTGGGAATCCGCCCATGAAGTGGCAGGCGAAATCAAAGCCCCGGCATGAAACCGAACAATGGGATCATCACGCATCACGCACCGCGCGAACGGTGGGGGGGCAGCCGCTTGGCCGCAGGCAATTGTGCAGTCGCCGCGTACAATGTCACAGCACGCCCTGCGGTGCAGCGAAC
>JAKAZF010000486.1 GCA_021826605.1 Planctomycetota bacterium
CACACGTTTGGCCGTGAGCCATTTCCGCCCCGGCCCACAGTTAGATACGTTGCCGCCGAGGGAGATTGCTTTCAGAAATAATCTGGTATTGCGAACTGGCGATACATTACTGTTTGCAGTCAGTGGAGCAACCCCGGCATTTTGCGGACCAATGGTACGGCCGATTGCGTCAAGACTACCCCATCGCCACGGTATGCCTGTGCGATCGGCAATTACCCCCACACCCCCGCAATTCCCGCGTACACACCGACGAGGGATGTTAACAGCACCACAAAACCTACCACCCACGCATACGGCCCCTTAAGCCGCCAGGGATCGGGCAAGGCCTTTCTTGCCAGCAGAAACAGCAATCCCAATACAATCGGCAGAAGCAGCGCGTTCATGACTTCTACCCCCACCGTCAATCGCACCAGATTCACACCAGATAGTACGATTCCCGCGCCAATCAGCAGGCAGGTTAAATAAACGCCATAAAACCATGGCGCTTCAAACGGATGATGCGCCAGTGATCGTTTATATCCAGCCACTTCACCCAATCCCCATGCGGCGGTTAACGATACCACGATCGTTGCCACCATCGCGGCTCCCAACATTCCCAGAGCGAAGACCACCCGACCCCAGGAATGACCCAGTACCGGCGTTAATGCCGTCGCAATTTGTTGTACGTTATCAAGTGAAACACGCGAATGATTGCGACCGATACTTGCCGCCGTGAATATCAGCACCGCCGCCATGATGACCTGCGTTACCACCGCTCCAATGGCTGTATCGAGCCGGGCGGGTTTAAGATGGGTAATATTCAGGCCTTTATCAATTACCGCTGATTGTTGATAAAAAACCATCCACGGCATAATCACCGCGCCAACATTGCCGGCAATTAAAAACAGATAGGCTGGATTGTGAATTTCCTGACTGCGAACGGCCGCGAGCATGGCCGCGGGTGATGGATGACAAGCCAGCGCTACCCCGATGAATGCCAATTCAAACAAGCCGATGAACAGGGCGATAACTTCCACCTGCCGATAGCTGCCGGTTCCCACTACCACCACCAGGAAAACAATGGTCATGCCGATGCTGATCCATGGCGAAATACCGAACAGTCGCCCCACCCCTTCAATACCGGCAAATTCTGTCAATAATGCGCCAATGCACGAAACCATTAAAGTGGAAACCGACAGCCACGCCCACGCTTTACCAAACGACGCGGAAATCAGCTCGCCGTGTCCCTTCTGCGTTACCAGCCCGAGGCGAACCGTAAGCTCCTGCACAATGTAAAGGATCGGTACGAGGATTAATTGAAGCAGCACCAGGCTATAGCCAAATTGCGCGCCGCTTTGCGCAGCGGTAATTACGCTGCCGGCATCCGTATCCGCCAGCATCACCACCAGGCCCGGGCCAGCTACCACCAGCAACATCTTCCATAAGGGTAATTTGGACGGGCGTTTCAACAATGGGGCGACCATGGAATTCTGCTGTTCCGGCAACCTTGCCTGAGTAACAGCAGGAGGTTTTTCATGTTGAGCGGGCATGTCACGCGCCTTTATTTATCCATTCCATGCTCTCGCATGCCATCGCCCGAACCCGAAAAAGGATCAACTTCACCAAACGCGCTCCTGATCCGCAGCTATGAAGACCAAGAGCATGAACATTACAATACTTGAGACACAGTTTCAACTTCCAAGCCTAAATATAAAATTCGTGAATATGGCAAATATTCGATCATGCTCGAATATTCCGCAATTATGCGGCAATATCCGCAGCAAACCGCCTGCGTTCAACAACGTTGGACTATACTCATATATTTCGTTTTTACGGATTTCATGGATTTAGTTGCTGAATTGACCTTCGCGCACTTCACAGAGTAATCCGCACCATCCCGTTGCGGTAGCAATCCGGGCATGGGGACTTCCAGGGCACCCCTGCGGTTTACAGCGGCTTGATTGCATTTGCCGCCACGCACTTGTAATGGCTCCAGCGTCACCGGGTTTTGCGCAGGTCTTGCCAGTCGGGAAAAAGTGTCCAATTAATTTTTGCCGATGAATTGCCTTACAGAACCTGGCTTACATTTTCAGAACGCTGCACCCATTGTCGGATCAAGATATTGCATCAACGCGGTCATTCAAGCGACATGGCGGCATGTAAACAACCCTCGCATAAAGAACCCATCACGCAAGTGCAATTAACACTTTCACGCATCGGGACTTCCATTGCGAATGCAATCTGCCAGTTTGTCCGGCGGGATGTGATGCCCTTGGATTATTTTCGGCACGTTGCCGGTTTTTGCGGTGCGCGAATGATCAGAAGGTCCACGGAGCCATTCGAGGTGTTATTGCTGAGGCGATAGCGAAATCCGCGTGGCCCATGAACTTTCCAGCTCCCCAGAGCCGCGGGATGAATCAATGTATGATAGTGAATCAGATGCCACTGACCGGGCACCGGTGATCCACGAAGCAGGATCGTATTATTGGCGCTTAATATCCAGCTTTCGTCAATGGTCATTGAACTGTGAAGTTGGTGCGCAAAATAAAAATCAAAACGCGCGGTTTTGCCGTTCATATCCAATCCGGCGGCCAGCGTTAATTTTCCGATTGTCGGTGAAAATGCTTTGCCCCTGTCAATCAATGCTCCGCCGCCGGTGATGGAGCCTCCATTGCCGGTGAGCATCACCTGACCATTAACAACGCCGTTACCGGCAATCCCGCCGCGTATGCCATGGGGTTGCAGTCCATTGCGGCGGCTGGGTGTCCCGTTGAGCATAATCGGCCCGGATCCGGTGCTGCCGCCACCGGCCAACAGCAATGTCGCGCCGCCAGTGATGCGTATGCCCCCCTTCCAACCGGCATTATCGCTTTTGATTTCATCGTAACCGCCGGCGTTGCTGAACAGAAATCCGTTGAGATCGCCTTCCGGCGTTCCTGGCGCATCGGTCACCGTACCGGCAATGATAACATTGCCCGGCGCTTTGCTGTAATGGCTGTCCCACACGGCGATCAGATCATTAAAACCGCACCGCACAACCTGGCTCTGGCTGTCATTGAACGTCACCGGGCCGTTGAGAACCACATTTCCCGGGCCGGTGTAAATGCTGTTGGTGGCGGCATTCGCCGCGATGCCCATGGTCCCGAAAAATTCTGTGGGTGCATCAATCGTTAATGTGTGAATACTGTTATTGCAAACAGGA
>JAKAZF010000487.1 GCA_021826605.1 Planctomycetota bacterium
TTATGAATTATCATGGAAGTATTATTCGATTGGAACAGTCAAATCGACATATTGCCGTTCCCATCATGGTGTCCAACTATGGCTACGGTATTTTTTGGAACAATCCAGCTATCACTGAGGTTTCTGCGGGCGCTTCAAATCCTCAACCGATTGCTGCCGCATATCTGGTTGACAGTCAGGGGAAACATGGTGGTTTGACGATCGAATATTTTTCCGACATGCGTTTTCGGAATCGTATCAGAATTGGCACCGATGCAACGCTCAAAATTTCCCCGCAGAACCGCGTGGTGGGCGGTATTCCGGCTCTTTCGACAACGAGGCCTTACAGTGTCCGCTGGACGGGGTGGATCAAGCCACCCGTCAGCGGCGGTTACACTTTCACCGGTGAGATCAACGGCAGCATGCAATTGGCGGTGGGCGGAGAGGTTATTATTGATTGCCATGATGAACGGCCCAATACCAGCGTGTCTGCCAGGCTGGAACTCACCAAAGGTCGCAGGTACCGCTTCACGATGCAATATATTCATCACGCTGAACGCAGCGAGATGAAATTGCGATGGTCACTTCCTCCAACAGCCAACGAGCGGCACACTTTAAGCTGGCAATCGCAGGTGGGTGGTGCCATTGACTATTACATTTTGTACGGTCCGTCCGCGGATGAGGTTATCTCGGCATGGCGCGGAATAAGTGGAACTGTACCCGTGCTGGGCCGGTGGGTGCGGGGGTTTTGGCAAAGTAAGTGTCTCTATAAAAGTCAGGCGGAAATTCTCGGTATAGCGATGCAATATCGATCACTGAATATTCCCATCGACGGTATCGTACAGGATTTGTTCTATTGGCGGCCTGCACCTTGGGGCTCCAACCGCTTCAACCCACGGCGTTATCCGTCTCCGGCGGGAATGGTGCGCACTCTGCACAGGGAGCATGTGCACTTTATGCTCAGTGTGTGGGCGCAGTTTGCTCCCGGCTCGTCAAATTATCGACGCTTACTACGTGCCGGTCTGCTGTATCCATCCCGTTGTCGGGATCGGTACTACGATGCGTTCAACCCTCTGGCTCGACGGCTTTATTGGCAATTTCTCAAGTTGCAACTGTTCTCGCTTGGGGTAGACGCATGGTGGCTTGACGCATCTGAACCGCAACTTTGCAATGATTGGGGGCAATTTGCCCATATTAAAACGCATCTCGGTTGGGGGGCCTTTGTCTACAATGCTTATCCATTGATGCACACGACCGCTGTTTACGAGGGGCAACGGCAAACAACATCACAAAAACGTATCATGATTCTTACCCGTTCTGCTTGGGCAGGCCAACAACGCAACAGTACCGTAGTATGGTCGGGTGATATCCCGGCCACGTGGCGGGTACTGCGCGAGCAGATTCCTGCTGGTATTAATTTCTCCCTCACGGGAATACCCTATTGGAATAGCGATATCGGCGGCTTTTTCAGCGGCAACCCTCAAGACCCGGCCTACCGCGAATTATTCATTCGTTGGTTTCAATTTGGTGCCTTCTGCCCATTGTTCAGAGTGCATGGTGCCAATTATCCGAAGGAAATGTGGCGTTTCGGACCGGAGGCTATGCAAATCCTTCTTAAATTTGATCAACTCCGTTACCGCCTGCTGCCTTACATTTATTCGGTTTCCTGGATGGTCAGCCAGCAGGGATACACCATGATGCGCGGATTGATGATGGATTTTGGCAGCGACCCTGCCGTGCTTTCCATTCCCGACCAATATTTTTTCGGGCCAGCATTGATGGTCAGCCCAGTGCTTGAGGCGCGGGCCGCCAGCCGCAACGTTTATCTTCCGCAAACCCGGCGTTGGTTCGATTTTTGGACGGGCACGCTACATCCGGGCGGCGGCACAATAGTCGTCCAGGCGGGTTTGGATTCTATGCCGCTGCAAGTACCGGCCGGGGCCATTGTCCTTTTGGGGCCATTAATCCATCGGGCCGACCTTCCCGCAGATCCACTTGAAGTTCGTATCTATTCTGGTGCGGACGCAGCATTCACTCTCTATGAGGATGAAAATGACAACTACAACTACGAACGTGGCACCTATTCCGAAATAACCTTTCATTGGTTACAACGCACCCGCACACTTACGATAGGGGACCGCAAAGGGGCTTTTCCCGGCATGCTGCGGCATCGTCGGATGCATATCGTTTTAGTGCGAGCCGGCCACGGCGTGGGCATTGTACCCACCGCCGCGCCAGACCATCTTGTTCATTACTCCGGCCGTGAAACGATGCTCTCATTATGATTGGGTTGGTGCGGTACGCCCGATTCTGTTTCGCTTCTGAGGGCTTGCTATATGGTTCGCCGGGATGGCCATCCCATCTGTTGGCAAATCAGCCCTCAGGCTAAGGGAGGTGATGTGACGTTATCTTGCCCGCTGAATCAAAGGCGGTGCCGATGGGCTTGGTCATTCTTTGGGGCACCCCCGGGTGCCCGGGCGTCCTCACCCGCTTGCGCCTGTTGGACTGGTTCCGGGATACGCCGCAAATTGTTTTTTTCTGTGTCTTTGCCGCTGCCCGGAAAATTGCCATCCTGTATTACGGGCACGCAATGGTTCTGTTTGCAGATAGCCAATTCGTCGAGTACACCATCGCAATCGGCTCTGCGAAGCCGGCACAATATCAGCGTCTGGAGTATGTCATGGGTATTTCGATCGACGATGTTCTCGCGGCGCAACAACGCATCGGCGCTGCCATTTTGCACACGCCGTGCCCGCCATCCCAAGCCCTTTCCGAAATGACCGGTTGCCAGATATTTTGTAAAATGGAGCATCTTCAACGGACTGGCAGTTTTAAGGAGCGCGGTGCCCGCAATGCGCTGCTATTGCTTAATGATGACCAGAGAAAAAGAGGGGTCATTGCCGCATCCGCCGGCAACCATGCCCTGGGCTTGAGCTACCACGGGCAGCTCTTGCATATTCCCGTCACCGTTGTCATGCCGCAATTTGCCCCGTTGATAAAAATCGCCAATTGCCGTCGCATGAATGCACGCGTCATTCTCCACGGCGATACCTTGGTTCAGGCGCGGCGGAAGGCTGACGAAATCGCCCAACACGAAGCGTTAACCTATATTCATGGTTTTAATGATGCGGCCGTCATCGCCGGTCAGGGTACACTGGGGCTGGAGATTCTCCAGCAGGTGCCGGACTGTCAG
>JAKAZF010000488.1 GCA_021826605.1 Planctomycetota bacterium
GCAGGCCATAGCCGGTGGAGATTTCCTGTTAAATCATCCCCTGTCTCCGAAGGAAAATTTTTATTTCTATGCGGTCTATTATTGCAGTCAGGCGGCGAATCAACTGGGCGGAAAATATTACCGGCAGATTTACCGCCCCATTCGCCATGAACTCATCCAACTGCAGAATGCCGATGGTTCCTGGACGCCAACCGATGGCATTGAGCAGCAGGGTTCAAAAGCTTACGCAACGGCCATGGCCATTCTGGCGCTATGTGTGCCTTATCATTATTTGCCGCTGTACCAGCGCTAAGGCAACGGCGAAAAACAGCTTCATGCGGCGCGATGGGGAGCAACCAGTGCGGCGGACGGTTTGCCCGCTTTTGCCGGCGACTGCTTTTTAAGGTAATTGCCCACACCGACAACAATTGTTGACATCACCAACACGATGATGCCACCGGTGATCAGGGCATGGGTCTTTTTGCTGGTACCTTTCCATTCATGGAGAATAACACCCCAGAGCGTGGCGAAAATAATGATGCTGGCCATGTGCAGGGTCCAGCCGGAGAACTTTCCCGCTTCGGGCATTTTCGTCTGCCCCATGGTATAGAAGAAAAACTGCAGGTACCAGGTTACGCCGGCAATGGCGGAGAGCGTGTAATTATTCAGCAGAGGCACATGATTGCCGGGCAATTCGATATTTTCAACCGGCTGGGAATATCCCGGACCTTCCAGGGCTGTAACAACACGATTTTCATCCGGCGCGGATGTCGTGGCCAGATATTGCCGACCACTGCGATTTTTCAGATGCAGGATCAGGCACCAGATGAAGTTCGTTGTAAATCCGCCCCACAGCAGCACGACCAGTGATGGCAATCCGTTCCAGATATTACTGGCATGATGCGTCGACAGAAGGACTTTGGTTGAATTTTTAATGGGATTAGCGGCGGTAAGTCCGAAATTAAAGCACGCGCTCATAATGCCGGAGAAAGTCGCCACCATAATCCCTTTTTTGAAATTAAATTCCTTTACCACCTTTTGCTTTTGCTCTTCGGGAAGTTCCCGCTCCTTGGACATGCCGGCCATTCCGCTGACGGCGATACCGGCCAGACAAACCAGAACGCCAAGAAGAATAACCTGACCATACGGATGCGTGAGCAGATCGATGAATGTTCCATTGTATATCGGCACCATCAGTGTGCCGAAAGCGGCGCAGTAGCTTAAAGCAATCGCCATACCCAGACCAATACCGAGGTAGCGCATGGTCAGACCAAAGGTCAGGCCGCCAAGGCCCCACAATACCCCGAAAAAGTAAGTCCAGAACAGTGTTGAAGCACTGGCGGATTCAATGGCATGCCAGAAATTCGGCACCAGAAAATAGGAAAAAGCCAGAGGCGCTATGATCCAACTGAAAAATCCGCCCACCAGCCAGTAGGTTTCCCAGCTCCAGCGTTTAACGCCGCGAAACGGGAGATAAAAGCTGGCGGAAGCCAGACCACCCGTCCAATGCAGCGCCACGGCCGCAAACCAATTCGTCCCTGTGCCAGCACTCACAAAAGCCTCCGCAGGTTTTCCCAAAAAACAACGCGATGAAACATCAGCGGCAAGAGCCTCGACGAGCTATTGCATCCTGTGCATCCTGCCGCCAGAAAAGATATCCGAACCAACGGTGCAAGTGATCGGGATCAATGATATTCGCCGTTTATAATCCGGGAGAAATATCACGCATCAAGGTCATGCACCCGACGCCCGCGTGTCGATCGGCCCATTACACGGGTACCGAACCAGCAGTCCGCCTTTTTACACTCGGGTATGCTAACGATATTCCAAGCCACGTCAACAGAAAAGACTATCGATTTTGTGACATACTCTTTTTGATTCAAACTCTTTATAATCAATCGTCTTAATGGCCACACGGAAAAGGCAATTCATGAAAAATGACATCCATCGCCATACGTATTACCCTGTTGATGATGCCGCCATGGACACCGGCTTATACCTTACCGGTGCCGGCAGCGAGCAGTACAAGCCCTTTGAGGCCTATCCGCACGCCACGCATCCGCGCATGTATTTGTTCTCGTGGGATACCGGACGCGTGCTGCCGGAATATCAGTTGGTGTACATCTATTCCGGACGCGGGGAATTTGAATCGCACGCAACGGGCCGTATGGAAATTAAAGCCGGAACAGCTCTTCTGCTGCTTCCCGATGTGTGGCACCGATATCGCCCCGCCGTCAAAACCGGCTGGTCCGAGGTGTATGTATCCTTCAACGGCCAGATCCCGCATATCTGGCAGACCACCGGCCTGATCGCGCAGGACAATATGGTGCGCCGCGTTGGCAACCCGGGTAAACTGGCCAGAAGCATGGGAGCTATTATCGAATTGACCAGAAATAATTCCGGTGGCTCGCCGCGACACATGGCTTTGCTGACACTGGGCACACTGACACTGGCGCTGGCAGAGAGCCTGCCGATCCGCCGTGACAGATCACAAAGCCCAGCATCACAGAAACTCACACCGACCCAGGATGCCATTGTCAACGCCGGACTGCATCTGATCTGGAACCAGAGCCATCGGAATCTGTCGGTTGCGGATATTGCCCGGCAACTCGGCATCCAGCGCCGCACGCTGGCCCGGCATTTTCTAACCGTGCGGGGTCGCAATGTGCTGGAGGAATTAACCCAATGCCGATTGGCCCGAGCCCAGCGGATGCTGCGGGAAACGCGTTTGCCCGTTAAACGCATTGCGTACGCGGCGGGATTTTCCAGCGCCACACATCTGGCGGTGGTGTTCCGCCGGGAGTTGCGTGTTACGCCGCAGCAATATCGGCAGACCGGCATAACCGAAAACCGGGACCCCGTGGTCAACGGAGATAACCGGCGGTATTAATCACGCAGAACCGTGGTTTGCGAAGCCAGACAGGCGTGGTTCATGCCCTGGTGATCCCGGATAATCAATCCTTCCATCGGATCGATATCCGCAACGGTTCCCTCAATTATACGCCCCGCGCACGATACCCGGATATGCCTTTCCAGCATGCGGCAGCGCGACAGCCAAAGCGGCACAATTTCTTCACCGGGAGCCAATGGATTGCACCACAGATAAAGTTTTCCAAGTAAAACGGCTATCACTTCCGGCACATCCCATTTCCGGGATCCTATCATGTTAAGCGACGTGGCT
>JAKAZF010000489.1 GCA_021826605.1 Planctomycetota bacterium
AGGAATCATATTATCAGCAGTGTTATAAGTAGTGGTCCACCGGTTGTGAAACAAACTCTTCTACGGTCAGGCCGTCGCCGCCGACCAGTAGTTTTCGGGTGGGTCGAAAAGTTTTTGAAAAAGCGGCCATGCCTGATGGGGCGGTTCCGGTGCGGCTGCTTTTTACTTCAATGGCGGTGATTTTTCGTCCGGCGCGCACGATAAAATCTACTTCATGGTTATCTTCCCGCCAATAAAATAGCTCGCAGATTCCAGCGGTGGCGGCGTTGAGGAGGTGGGAACCGACTGCGGATTCTGTAAGCCGGCCCCAGAACTCATGGTCCGCCTGAGCTTGGTCAAACGGCAATTCCGATTGTGCAGACATCAGGGCGGTATTAAATACCTGCAATTTCGGGCTGGACGCACGGCTGCGCACCGATTGCCCGGTAAATTTGGACACACCGGTTAACATGCCCGCGCCGCGCAGCAGTTCCAGATAATGTGCCAGTGTCGTGGTATTGCCGGCATCCTGAAGTTGCCCAAGCATTTTGGTATAGGAAAGTATCTGCCCGGAATAGAGACACCCCAGTTCAAATAAGCGCCGAAACAAAACGGGTTTATCCACGCGCGACAGCAGCAGCACGTCGCGCGCAATGGTCGTTTCAATAAGGGAATCGCGGATGTACCGTTGCCAGCGGTTTACGTCGGGAATCAAAGCAGCAGCACCCCATCGGCGTATGGTAAAGGCGGGATGCCAGTCCACTCTCTACTGTCAAGCCCTGATTAGAGTCCTGTAAAAAAAACCGCGGATTTCGCGGATTACGCGGATAAACACTGGGTCTTCGTGCGTCGGGGCTTCCCTATGTGTTGCGTACAGGGATATTTGATAATGAATAAGGACGTTAATTCACAGGAGGTAGCGGAGGTAAACGGAGGAATTTCAATGATCATGGATCACGGATCACGGATCAGAAATTTGGAAGTTCCGATAATTTACTCATTATTCATTATTCACTTGTCCTGTTACCCACGACCTCGCAGGTCCATTAAAATCCCGGTCCTTCGTCAAACCCAATGTGCGTCGCAATTTTTCCGGGCGGGATAAAAAAAGCCGCATTTTCACTGGAATGCTGAAGCCCACCGGGATAAACCCGGCGGCTCGCCGGTCGAGTTAATGCGGGGTGCCCGGAAATATTGCCACGCCCAACCCAATGTGCAGGCTTCTTGCAGTGCAGGCTTCCTGCAATTTACGGCGGCGCGTTTGGCGGGTATCCTACGGATTATGCTGTAACGCCGTTTCCTGTTGCGGCGTGGGGAAGTGTTTTGAATCCGGGTTGGAGGTGTATGTATGGATAGTTTTCCGACCATCAAGGTAACGGACCATAATCCTGTGTTCGTTGTGGAACTGTTATGTTCTCAACTGCTCGATGGAGCCCTGCTGGACCGCATTGAACATGACACGTTGGAAGCCATTAAAGAAGCCAATCCGCCGCTGCTGGTTATCGACTTTTCTCAGGTGCAGCATCTTTCCTCCATGGCATTACGGACCCTGTTGAACCTGCGGCAACACATTACGGCAAGGCAGGGGCAAATCCGCCTTGCCGGCATCCGACCGGAAATTCGTGAAGTGTTTTCCACCACCCGACTCGATACCCTCTTTCAAATCCATGATGACAACGATCAGGCCGTGGCCAAAATCCAGAACTGGCTTCGGCTGGTGAAGGGTAATCGCTGAACAGCAACGGTGCCAGGAGCCTGTCTCCAGTAACTCTAATTACTGTTACGGGCAGTACCAGAGTCGCGGGCGGGGGCGGCGGCCGTTTTGGTGCCGGGATATTTCGCAGTCCATGCCGATGAAAAAAAGCTCACATAGTGGCTGGGAGATTGGGCTGTAAATATTCCCGCCAGCGGAAACGCACTGATGCTTCGCTGATGCCAGCCGGCGGAATCAAACCAACTTGCTGATCCGGATGGCTTCATGGCCGCAATCAAATCCATCAGTGGCGGGGCGACGCGTGCCAGCGGGAGCGGCAATTGAATGCCGGCCTTGGTCAGCATTGTTTGCAGCTGCTTAGTAAGCAGCTTATAGCCTGCGGAAACCAGCTTAGGTGAATCGGTAAAGCTCACAGTTGCCGGGGAAGGCGGATTATTCAGTTCAGCCAATACATGCTTAAACGCCGGATTATCAAGTACCGATGTTTTCGCTTTTTCCTGGGTGATGGCCGCGCGCATACATTTGAGGTTAAGGGTGATAAAAAAGTTATTATTATCAATGACATAACATAACTGTGTGCCGGCGGCACCGATCTCATTAATGGTTACATCGCCCATTTGTACGGAATTCAGGGACAGCGTCTTGGCGCTCATGCCGCGCTGCCGGGCCATGGCGTTTCCACCCATCACGGCCACGGGCATCAGCACGGCCAATGCCTGCATAATACGGTTGGGGTGCCGCAGGCGATTGGCCAGTACGTAACCATTAAATGCGGGCAGCCCGGGCGTTGGTAATTCATACATGAGCCAGCGGGCACCAAGCGCATGGATCAAATCCTGCTGCAAATCCACGCCGGTCATCTCATTGACGGTTTGCAAGCCCTGATTCACCATTTTGCTGTCTCCCTGGGCTTTTACCGCCGCCAGCACGCCATTGGCAATGGTGGTTAAGTTCAGATGAAAAACCGAAGCGTCCACGGCATTGACTGGTGCAAGTTTGAGCAGGGATATGGCCCGACCGGAATGTACCGGGGGATGCTGATAGGCGACGAAATTATCCTGCCGCCATTGGCCATCGACAAATCCCGCCGTCATCCCATAGCTTTTATAAGCTTGATCCTGTGTTCCGACATCGACATTGCCCAGATACATCCGCGCCTGCGGCACGCGTTTGGCATAGCCGGCCAGCAGCAATTCGTCACTTTTCGCGGCAGCAAAGTCCAGGTAAACATCTAAAACCGGGTCTGTGATGCCAAGGGGGATGGCTTTTTGGAATCTCTTCGAGGCCGCTAATGGATCAGCTTTTCCCGCAAAGGCCTGCATCATCTCGGAGGTGGGGTTTATAAAATCGTACACCCAGGAACCGTAATATCCGATTTTGGCGTCCATGGGCTGTTTTGTGTTTGTATATTTTTGCCGCTTTTGCATGGCATGGAAGGCCCCGATAATTTTATCGCGA
>JAKAZF010000490.1 GCA_021826605.1 Planctomycetota bacterium
CCGCTGCGGCTGGCGGCGAAGCGCGGTCCGCGGCTGCGGGAACCGGGCCGGCTGTGCCAGCCGGGCTGCGGTTTGTGCGCATGTCGTGGGGCATGTGCGCCATGGTTGGATTTTTCAGCCTGCTCCTGCCGGGCGTTGGGATTCGGTTTGAAGCCTTCCGCCGTCGCCCGCGGAAGATCCTGACGCAGCAGGCGCTCGATGTCCTTGAGCAGTCCACGTTCCTCGCCGCACACCAGCGACACGGCTTCGCCGGAGCTGCCGGCGCGGCCGGTGCGGCCGATGCGGTGCACGTAATCTTCCGGCACATGCGGCAGTTCGTAATTCACCACATGCGGCAACTGGTCAATGTCGAGACCGCGGGCCGCGATGTCGGTGGCCACCAGCACGCGCACACGGTTTTGCTTGAAGTCCGCCAGCGCTCGGGTGCGCGCACCCTGGGTCTTGTTGCCGTGGATGGCGGTGGACTGGATGCCGTCCCGCTGCAATTGCTCGGACAGGCGGTTGGCTCCGTGCTTGGTGCGGGTGAACACCAGCACCTGCTGCCAGTTGCCTGCACCGATGAGGTGCGACAGCAGCTCACGCTTGTGGCCTTTGTCTACCTGATAGACGCGCTGGCTGATGAGGTCCACGGTGCTGTTGCGCGGCGCCACATCAATGGTTTCCGGGTTCTTCAGCAGGCCGGCGGCCAGTTTGCGGATATCCTCGGAGAAGGTCGCGGAGAACAGCAGGTTCTGGCGGCGCTGCGGCAGGAGCGCCAGGATGCGGCGGATGTCGCGGATGAAACCCATATCGAGCATGCGGTCACCCTCGTCCAGCACCAGGATCTCTACCTTGGAGAGATCGATGGTTTTCTGCTGCACATGATCCAGCAGCCGGCCGGGTGTGGCCACCACGATATCCACGCCGCGGCGCAGCTTGTCTATTTGCGGATTGATATTGACGCCGCCGAAGATCACGGCGGTGGTGAAAGGCAGATACTTGCCATAGGTCTGCACGCTGTCGGCTACTTGGGCTGCCAGTTCGCGGGTGGGCGTAAGCACCAGCGCGCGCACCGGTTTCCTGCGCCCGGCTTCGAGCGGATTTTTCAGCAGACGCTGCAGCAAGGGCAGGGTGAAGCCGGCGGTTTTGCCGGTGCCCGTCTGGGCGGCGGCCATGAGGTCGCGGCCGGCCAGCACCACGGGGATGGCGCGGGACTGCACGGGGGTGGGTTCGGTGTAGCCCTGATCGGCCACGGCACGCAGCAACTCGGCCGACAGGCCGAGGGAAGAAAACGACATAAATACTCCTGGAGCCGCCTGCTGACGCACATTCGCGCCATGCCGGTCCAGGCAGTGATTTTATTTTAAGGGGATCGGGGAATACGCTCTAAAAGGTAGGCCGCGATGGGTTTGTGGGACAAGGACCGGATCGCGTCACCTCAAACTCGGCGCGAAGTATACGCTATTGGGCAGGATTTACCTAATGGCGTCATGAGCTTAGAAATGGCTTGTGGAGCGCGGTGGTGTTTGTTGCAAACATCATAAAAGAACCAAATTTCCATGTAGTCCTGCTGAATAACGTTCGTATGCTATTTTGGCGTATCGCGAGTCGTGAAAAGTATCAGCTATCTGATTTTCCCAGTATATCTTTCTTGTCCACTACCACATTATCACCCCAATATGGATTAGTGTACCAAGGCACCATGACGTCTTGTCCTCTTATAAACTCCTCAGAGGCAATTGTTCCGTCTGGATTAAGTTTAAGTATCCGATCGTATATTACGATTTTGTCACCATCACAATTATTGCCAACACATCCAACTGATAAATATATCTGGTTATCAGATGCCGAAACATTTGATATCGGAGCTGATGACACCATATTCGAATTGGGCAAGTCAACAGAAGCAATTAGTCCACCGTTCATATCATATACATTTAAAAATGATTCACCTTCGAGAGACCAGGCGAGCACGTAAAGTCTATCTTTTGTTAACGCACATGGGCCAGCCCCGATATCCGGATCACCTGGCCACCTTGCGATGAAATCACCACCCAAATCGGTTAATATTGTCGCTGCATTCACGTTGCCATCAGCGAAGCCCGACATGCATATTCGGGTGTCGTTAACCGCGAACCCGCCACCTAATGTTTGTACAGGCATGTCGTTCATGAGCCCCCCGTAGTTGCCAACATGGTCATATATATAGATATTACTCGTAGCAGAATAATAAAACGTTGGTGCAAATAAGTATACGAATTTTGAATTGACATCTATTGCTTCAATTAATGTTGCCGGCTCATCACACAGGTGTGGGAAACTTATAAATTCTTTATTATTTATTTTACCAATAGTTGCAGGGCAGCCGGCTTTCCCTGGAGTGGGATAATTCACATACAAGTCTGTTGTATAGTCAATTCCATCATAAACCGCCATCGAGATTATCCATTTATCGTGGGTACTTGTTGTACGCAAAGAATCGAAATTAAAGTCATTCGAAAACTTCCATGTTGATGAGCAGGGATATACAGAGCGACAATAACTATCAACAGTTGTGTATAATGAAAAGTTATTCCCGAATAATTTTCCAGCTATGCCATCCTCAGAACCGATTTTTCCTTTAAACACCAGCATGTACTGGCCGGAATTCGCTGGTACCGGATTAACTGGCGCATTGAACTGGATTGGGTACTGACTAGTGGTATCTCCGCCAGCAGGAGCCATGGTCACATTTGACCAACTTGCTCCGGAAACCGGATAGCGATTGCCATCTGTGGCGTCGTAAAACAATTCAAGCGTGCCATCTGACATGGGGTAGCGGCTTTTGTTGGTGACGAGATAGCCGCCGGGATTGTCGGAATCTGGCTGAATATCCAGCCTGCCGCGGAAAAAGTAGTTGATGAGACCAGAGCTATAACTTATTGCCCGGGGGAGCAAATATTTCCAATCCATCCGGAAATTCAAGGCGTTGAGCGTAAAAAGTTTTTGTGATCCATAGACCTCAAGATCCTGATCAAGGATGGAATAACTTGAAGCCCTGCTATTGGTTTCAGACGTAACTAAGTAGCTATCAATAACATCTGTGGAAACAAAGCTGATATCGCAAGATGATTGGGGTTGTCCGCAAAACTGCGCAATCTGGGCAGGTACGGGCCGATTCAGTTCTGCATAT
>JAKAZF010000491.1 GCA_021826605.1 Planctomycetota bacterium
ATTGTGGGACGGTACGGTCGCCGCCGCGATATTTAATCGCGGCCCAAAAGCCCAGCGCGGTCATATTGCATCATGGGACATGCTGACGCCGGTATTGCGGGCGGGCGCAAAACCATTGCTTGGATCCCAGCACCTTCGGCACTTGTGCCACCGCCAATCGCTCCCGGAAATGTGAAGTTTCATCGCTCCATTTCTCAGCCATGGCGCGGTACTGTTGAAAATCGGCACGTCACGTCAGACGGAATCATAAACTTCCGAATGCGGCTGTTGTTGTTCATGGGCATGTGCCGCAATGATCCTCACCCTCGCGTTAACCGATTAAAGAACCTCCCGTGATCGCAGGAAGGCAAATAACGCGTTGCGACCGGCATCGCAGGTAACGATTCATGCCGATTCATGCGACATCGGTTTTGCCATGGGTGCATATCAGGCCGTCCTTTGATTTGTCCATGCATTCCGGTGAAATGGCTATTGTGCGGGGATAGTCGGCGCTATAACCTGAGCCGTCGTGCAGGAGATGGCGAAAGCTTGCTTTTACAGCGAGGCCGATGCCGTTTGACCTGGCTTGAATTGTATAAATCATCGCCGAAATTTCGCGGTATCAGAACCATGCAGCGATACGTCGCATCAATGGTGTGATGCGGCTTAACCTATGTCCTACGGGGTTCTAAACAGATGGATCCATTCGACTCCGGCAGACGGGTGGCAGAGGGATTTCCCAAACAGCGGATGGTTGTGTTGCCGCGACCGGTAGTGGATCGGGCGCTGCGCGGATTGTTGCCGTTGCAACTGGTTCCTTCGGAAATTGGTTATTTTCCGGATGCCGCAAATCATTATTGCGACCGGCCGCAAGGCACGCTCCAGTACATCGTGATATTATGTGTTCGCGGGCAGGGGTGGGTAAAATTCGGCAGGCAGTCCTACGATGTTCTTCCCGGTAATCTTGTAATTATTCTGCCGAATCAAACGCACAGCTATGGCTCCAATCCCGAACATCCATGGACAATTCATTGGTGCCATGCCGCTGGTTCCGCTACCCGGTATTTTACGGATATGCTGGGCCGCCGCGATGTGCTGCCGATTCTGCATGTGGGCGGCTATCTGAACCTTATCCCGCTTTTTGAAGCCATGGTTGATGAACTGTTGCTGGGATATTCGGTTAATCATTTAACCGTAGCATCCATGGCCCTGGGCCATTTGCTGGCGTTAATAGCGGCGGGGGGCCAATCCGCGCAGGTGGATCAAATCAGCCGTAACCGCATTCCCCAGGCCATCGATTATATGAAAAGCCGATGGCAGAAGACGCTGACAGTGCCGGACATTGCGCGATCCTGCAATTTGTCGACATCCCATTTCACCACATTATTCAAAAAATTTACCGGGTATTCGCCGTTGGACTACTTTTTGCGGCTTAAAATGCAGCGAGCCGCGGAAATGCTCGATACGACAACCCGTCCACTGAAGGAGATTGCCGCGGACGCCGGATTTTCAGATCCTCTGTATTTTTCCAGAGTCTTTCATCGGATTTATAAAATGTCACCCAGTGAATACCGGCTGACCGCCAAAGGTTAACGGCATGTCGCGTCCCCAACTCATCTGCGTATCGCGGATCCAACAATCCCGGTCGGCCGTTCAACGGGTGGAAAAAGAGGTGATGGCTGCGGCCGCGTTGTGTCCGTTGCATCACATCCTATTTATCCGTCAGCGTCCGGGACTTTTGGTGATCAATCCGCCTGAAAAACGGCGCTAAGTCATAAGGGGGCGGTTTGCTTTCGGGCGGCTGATCCGGCGGGGGCGGCGGCATCAGGGTTTGCAAAAAGCGTCATGGCGCCGTGACGGGTGGAGTCGTGCGTGCGGATGCGGAAACCTTAATCCGGAGGTGTTGAATGCGTTGCAGTTTATCAGGATTATTTGGGACAACCTTATGTGGCCTGACCATTTTACTTGCTGCGCTGTTCTTTTCGGCAAAGGCTTCCGCAGACGGGGTCGTGTTGCAGGATCGGCAAATGCTGGCATCCTTCAGCCGCACTGGAGCCCTGACCCGACTGGAATACAAAACCGGCCGCTGGCACATTCAGCGACGATCAAGATTTGCCGGGACTTTTCGAATGCTCGTGCCGCTGAAAGGCCGACGGGACAACTGGATTCTCGGTTCCGGGCAGCATGGGGCGCGCGTCGCCAAAATCAACGCCAATACCGTCAGAATTCAATGGCGGCATCTGGTGAGCCAATACGCCGGCGCATTGCCGATAAACTTTACCGCCACCGTTACACTGAAACATGGCGCCTTGCAGTTTGCGGCGCGGGTTAAAAATAATTCGCAGCTGACCATTGAAACGATTGACTACCCGTGTCTGGATAATTTGCGGCCGCCGACGGCGGGAACAGCCATGCGCATGCGGTCGGCCTGGTATGGCAACCTGGGAGATACTGAAATCTATCCCAATTTCGGCAACGGCGAAGGTTATTGGGGTGTGAATTGGCCGACGCAAATGCTTGGCAGATCGTCAAGTTCGCTCTGGTCGCTGATTCAGTGTTCCGACAATCAAGGGCTTTACCTGCAGTTTAATGATCCCAAAATATCCTATCTTCTGGATTATACATTTGTGGTTAAGCCGGGTGACGCTTCCTGGGAGTCCGATCATATTCCGCATGACTGGCGGATAGCCGGGATGCACATGCACATGGAAATGCGGGCTACACATTTTATTTATGCGGCTCCCCACAGCACCATGAAGCTGGCGCCTGTGGTCATGCAGGGCTACCGGGGCGACTGGCACTCCGGCGCCGATATTTACAAAAAGTGGCTTAAAACATGGTTTGTGCCGCCGCATATTCCGCATTGGGCGCGAACCGTTAACGCGTGGCAACAATACCAGGTGAATTCGCCGGTGAATTCAACAAAAATGTCGTACAAAAACCTGGTGAAAATAGGCCGAGATTGCGCGAAATACGGCGTGAAGGCCATCCAATTGACCGGCTGGCAGAAAGGCGGACAGGATCGGGGCAATCCGTCGCTGAGTATTGATCCGGCACTGGGCACCTGGCAGGATTTACATCAGGCGATAGCAAAAATTCAGGCCATGGGCGTCAAGTGTATCATGTTTATTAAGCCGCAGTTCGCCGATATGAGCACGAACTGGTACA
>JAKAZF010000492.1 GCA_021826605.1 Planctomycetota bacterium
TCTCAGAATCTTAGCCGGGAAGACATATCTTGGCAGTCCCCGTCGGACACTTCGGCAGTTGCGCTATCTGCTGACCTTCCGGGGATTGTATGGGATACCATTTCGAACCTTTCGCCGGCGAGCGTACCAAAATGCCCGTGCCAAACATCGGTGCCTCCATCGGTGGAGGGCCGGGCGGCTTACCTGGGGCAGGTTTGTAATTCAACATTTTTTGCAGCGCGATACGGGCCTGCTTCGAGTATTTTTGCAACCACGCAATTTTGCGATTTCCGCATGAACTGCAGGAATACATGTACGCTAAAACGATCGTACGCTTGCCTTGCGCGTTTTTAAGCGGTGGCGGCCGCGAACTGCGGTAGGTATAAAACTGATGCGTATTGGTGTCGTAGTAGTAGGCCATCGGCGCAGAGCCTGTTCCACCACCACTGACCGAGCTGCGGAAGATATAGACAATCGCCAGCACCGCAATGACGGCGGCAATAATGCTGACGGCTGCCGAGTTTTCATTAATGGTGTGACGAAGATTGGATGGTTTGATTTTTTCCCGCCAATCATATGGAAGAATCATAGTCCGTCCTTCACTAAAAAAGCCGGGACGCTAAATCTTGTCGGGCTTATTTTCCGGCAAGTCCCGTTAATTTTTCCTGACACAACGGCGCCATGGCATGCGATTGATAGTCGCACACCTCCCGCATTTCGACCAGTGTAATTTATCCGCTTCTTAAAATTTCGACAACTACGCCGATAAGATTCCGCAATTTTATCGCTGGCGTGCGATTTTGCTGCCGGGTCCGGCCTCCGGAACACCTCACTTAGGGTTTACGCCAATATCTGCTGCGCGTTTGATGCCAGCTTAGTTGGGTGAACTTACGATGTGCTTTTCTGCACCGGCCAAGGTATTTGGTGCGGCGGCCATCTTCGATACATCGCGGATGGATTTGACAAATGCCGTGGTGGCAACGGTTATCAAAACGATAAAGGCAAGAAAAAATCCCACGCCTAAGGAGTGCAAATTATGAATGTGGATATGCGTATTGATGGAGATGTTCCATAGCTTTGGCCAGATAAGCCCGGCGATTCCAACCAACACGAATGCGGAACCTGCCCACGACAGCGTTCGACCGGACATCAGCCGGGCGAGGGTGGCCCGTGCGGCTGGTGGCAAATTTCTTCTTGCCATCCATTGGCCAAACAGACCGCCAGCCACTACCTGCATGGCCATAGTGCCGAGGCCGAAACAGGTGCCGGGCAAAAATGCCAGCCACGGAGAGCCCATGTGCGGCGACAGGGCGGTGTAGGTGATCAGTGCAAAAGCACCGGTGCCAAAACCGGCTATAAAACCATGTACCAGAGGCATATATTTGGGCATATTCTGGGTGTTAGCCCCACCCGAGTCATTTCCCATTTTGTGGGCGTGAAACATATGCAGAATTTTACCGCGCTTAAGCACATAAAATCCCGACGCCGCCATCACAATACCGATGATGATGTAAACCCAAAAATTGAAGAGGGCATGCTGAGCAAAATTGGTCAAGGCAAAGTATGCCAGTTCCGACATAATTGAACGCTGGATGGTAAACGCCAGCGAAAACAAAAGCCCCGCCCGCATCCCGCCTTTCCAACTGTAGCTGCCAACGGCGTAGCTGAAGGTAATTGGCCAGGTGTGCTCATCCGGTGTGATTCCATGGACCATTCCAAGCAGAAATGCCGTCGCCAGAATCCCCAATATGCCAAAACCGACCCCTGTGGGATTCCATAGATTGACAGCCCCGGCAATCAACAAATGAAGGCTCATGATGGGCGTTTCCTTTCCGTGCGGACACTGGCCGCGTGGCGGGCATGCTGATGGCGGCTCAACGCACCCTGCGGCACGTGTTGACCACAATCCTCACATTGGTCTGCCTTTTCATAGCAACTCACGCACAGCAATTCGCCCGTCTTTTCAAATTCGCCAAGTCGTTCTCGATCGGCTGTTGGTAACTGCCGCACGATGGCTCGAAGTTTGGGGAGTACTGGCAGCGGCGTGTGACAACCCGAGCAACTGGCAAATTCAAGCTGCTTGAGTAACAGCTCAATTTCGTGCCCGCGATTGGCGTCAATGGTGCCTTTGCCGTTACAAAGCGGGCAAAGGTGTCCTAAAAAAGCGTAGACCGCATCGCGAATTAATTCGCTTTTATTTTTTACCCCCGACAGCAGGGCAGCGAGTTGGGCGTCCGCCTTGAACGCCACCACCTGATCTTTCAACGCTCTGCCGCGATCCTGATCACTCATAATTAAGGCACCTTTTAGAGGCCGCTATCCTGAGTTTAAGCACTCATAACACTTCCGTTATACATTGTATAACGTCAAGCGTAAGCGATCAACCATCCACGCCGCTCATTATCGGTGCATTTATCCGGCAACTTAAAACAAAGTTATACGGCGTAATACCGATGACTTTCGCCAATTTATGGTATCCTTCAACGCACTTCCATTGCTCAGATGGTGTACGTCGAGAGTGGCTGAAAAGTTTGAATTTATTGATTGAGAGGTTTAACACGTATGCCATCTGGAGCCGTCATCTTTGATTTTGATGGGGTGATTGCCAGCACCGAAGACCTGCATTTGCAGGGATATAACCATGCGTTGGCGGCTGCCGAAAAAGAACTGGGGCGACGCGTGCAGATACCACCGGATACGTATGTCCGTCGGTACATTGTTTACGGGTCGGTGGATGGATTTACCCACATGCTGGTAGATGCGGGAATTGAGCCAACAGCGGAGATAATTCGCCGGCTTTGCCTGCGAAAAAGCCAATTTCTTGAATCTCAACTCGGTTCTGTGGCCGAGCCGCTTCCCGGCATCCGCTCATTGCTGGCTTTTCTGGCTTCCATCGATGCCATCTGTGGCATTTGCAGCGGTGCCGGACGGGCTGAAATAAAGCCTTTGATCCAATCATTGGGCATTGCACAACATTTTAAAGTTATTGTATCCGCCGATGATGTTCGCCATGGCAAACCGCATCCGGAGGGTTATAAGAAGGCTTTTGCATTGCTTCAAGACCTGCGGCCGCAGTTGGATACCCAGCACGTGGTCGTTATTGAGGATACCCAAGGTGGAGCATCGGCGGCCAACGCGGCGGGGTTCCGAGTAGATCG
>JAKAZF010000493.1 GCA_021826605.1 Planctomycetota bacterium
GCCCTGATGGGTGACCATCCATGCCACCGAGTAAATATAGGGCAGCAGGTGGTAGCGCAGACGGTCGAATTTTTCGAGAATGGCCATCGCCGATGGTCCGAACCGCCACATTTCCTTGGGATAATTGGTTCCATGCACACGGAACATCGGGCAGAAGGCACCGAATTGGAACCAGCGGATAAAACACTCACGGTATGCCGGGTCGGAGGGGCTGTGGTGGATAAAAAACCCGCCGATGTCGGTGTTCCAGTATGGAATACCGCTTAAACAGAAATTGATTCCCGCCGGAATCTGCCGTGCAAATGTGGGGAAATTGCCCTGAATGTCTCCCGACCAGCAGACTGCGGCATGGCGCTGCTGCCCGGCCCATGCCGAGCGGGTCAAAATCATGACTCGCTTTTCATCGGTAACGCCGCGCTGGCCGTTGTAAACCGAACCGGTATGCATCAATGGATAGGCGTTGTAAACAAAAGCTCCCCAGCCCATATGGGTTTTAATGTCGGCAAACTGCCCCCAGCGAGCGCCGAGTTCCGGTTCACTGGCATCAAGCCACCAGGCATCAACTCCCTTGGAGAACAGATCTTTATTGAGGAAAGACCAGTAAAGCCGCCGCGCCAGCGGATTAAACGCATCGTAGTACGCCGACGATGGATTCCATGTTGTGTTATCCCCCCCCGTAATCGGATACAAAGCACCCGACTTTTTTAATACATTATAATTTGCGGAACCCGGAGCAAACTTCGCCCAGACTGAAATCATAAAGTGAATACGTTCATGATGCAGTTCGTTGATCATCGCCGTAGGCTGCGGATAGCGCACCGGGTCGAACTTGTTGGAACCCCACGGATACGGTGCCCAGTAGAACCAATCCTGTATGATGCCATCGATGGGGATCTTCATCGACCTGTACTCATTGGCCACCCCCAGCACCTGCTGTTGTGTGTTGTAATGCTCCTTGGACTGCCAGAATCCCCAGCCCCATCGTCCGAACATCGGAGCCGCGCCGCTCAAATTTCGCCATTGGGCCATGACATCATCCAGATGCGGCCCGTACATCACATAGTAATCCACGACCGACCCGACATGCGAGTGCCAGGATAACGTATCAGGGTCTTTACCGGCACCGACCTTTACCACCGTCATGGCGGGATTATCCCAGAATACGCCATAGCCCAGGCTCGACATCAGCACCGGAATAGCAATGTGCGTTGGATTACGCTGTGCCAGATGGACCGTCTGGCCACGATTATTTGTCACGCCCTGGGGATGTTCACCCAATCCGAAAATGGCTTCGCCGGGCTGCAGGGCAAACTTCTGCCGAACGCGATAGGTGGCGACGTCCTTGAATTTCACCGGGAGCATACTTCTTCCGCCGGCCCGTTCCGCCAGAAATGTCTTGCCATCCGCATCTCGAAATTCAACCGCAGCGGTATGCCGATCAATGAATGCGGAAATATGCTTGGCCGATATGACAATGTGCTTTCCGGCCACGCGCATCCGCCAGACAGGCTTTTCCGGCCCGTGAATGACGGCAAGACTTTCATGCTGCGGATTATCGCCAACCGGCGAAAATAAAATGCGAATGACGCGATCAGAATAAACCATCACACGCAAAGCCCCGGTGGTAAGCAGCAACAGCGCGCCGTGCGCTTCTGGCTTTATTCTTACCACTTTCAATGGACCATCCGCAGCACCCGGTTTGGCTGCCGCCATAACCGATGCGCCGGCCGGCAGCATCGCCCCAGCCGTGGTTAAACCTGTCGCTTGAATAAATCGCCGTCGATCCATGTTTTTTTCTCCAAGGCCCCGTAAACGTTAAAGCTTACCGCAACGCAGCTTCAACTGCCACTGGCGAGATACCAGATACGCGCATCAGCGGCCGGCGGCCCGGAGATATTTTTCCAGCCAGACAAACGCGGGGCGGGGCGTGCCGTTCCTGCGGATCAAATACGAATGTTTCAACCACGTGTGCCCCTGCATAAAATCCCAGAACGTTACGCCGCGCACCTGCGGATCCGTCCAGAAAATTGGGAACTGCGTTTTCATCTGCCGCAATTGTCCGCGATCACTTTTCCAGTTCAGATCATATTCACTGATATAAATTGGTATACCAAGCGCCCCGAGCTTATGCAGGTCATACCGGATAACCGACGCCTTGATATGCTCCAATCCATGCGCCTGACAACCAATGCCGTCAATTAAATGTCTGGCCTGCAGCAATTTGATTAAACGGATATATTTGGCCGTCTCCTTCGGATAGGCCAGAATGTTGTAATCATTAATCAGCAACCTGGCATGGGGAAAATCCTTTCGTGCCAATTGATATGCCCAGATCACCCAACCCCATCTGGTTTTGCCACCCGGTAAACCCTTTTGATATGCCGGCGGATGATGCAGCGGTTCATTGACCACATCAATAAATTGGAATTTTCCGTTGTAACGCCTGGCATAGGCCGCATACCACGCCCGAACCGCCGCCGCGGCATTATGTACATTGATCCATCGCGGCTGCTGTTCGCCCCAGATCATGTTGTGCTGTTTTACCAGCAGATGCTTTTGGGCCGCCAGACGATACATGGCATTTAACGCCCCCCAGTAAAACCTTCCTTTGCGCGGTTCGACGCTGCCCCATTTTCCGGCATTTTCCGGTGTGATCTGAGTAAAAACGGTGCCGAACAAAGGTGAATCAAACCCGCTCCAGGTGGTGCCGACAAAGCGATGGCCGTAGTTGTTTCGGGCCGGCGCGGCGGAAATCGCCCCAGCGGCCAGCAGAACAACTCCAAAAGAGGATATCCCGCGCCAGATGGCCTTCCGCGCGAGCAGGGACGAATCTTTGCAAGACACTTGAGATGCCCCATGCCGCTGAGATTTTCCCGCTCTGCCCAGATATTCTCCCATTCCCGCACGCCAGCCATTGAACCGGAACACAAGTTGCCTTATCACCATAAAACTCCTTTTAGATATAGGAAACAATTTAGAGTATACCGCGCAAATTTCCGTAAACACTCAGGCTGCACCGCACCCGCCACGCGGGGGATACGGGATATTGCATGGCAAGTAAAGAAAGGGTCACGATATGGCAATACCGTGACCCACTTGAGGCTTTCACCGTATCAAATAATCAATTATCAGG
>JAKAZF010000010.1 GCA_021826605.1 Planctomycetota bacterium
TTGGAAAGCATGAGGCGGGAAATGGCCAGCATTTTCATATCTTCCAGTCCGGTATTGCCGGGCAGGTGGCCCAACTCACTGCCGTCTGGAATAAAGGACAGGGGAATAATGCACTGAAAGCCCGGTGCGTCATCCTGCAGTTCACGCAATTTAATTAAATGCCGCACGCGCTCGGCCCGGGTTTCAACATGACCATAAAGAATCGTGGCGTTGGTCTTTATTCCCAGTTCATGCGCGGTGCGGTGTACACGCATCCAGCCGTCGCTGCGAAGTTTGCCCTTGAATACTTCGTCATGCACCCGATCATCAAACACTTCCGCCCCGCCCCCCGGCATGGACCCCAGCCCATGTTCGCGCAATGCCTCGAGAACTTCCCGGATGGAAAGTTTTGCAATGCGGCAAAAATGATCGATTTCAATGGCGGTAAAACACTTCAGGTGCAGGCGGGGATATCGCTTTTTGATACCGCTTAACATTTCCAGATACCAGGCAAACGGCAACCATGGATGCAGGCCGCCGACAATATGCACTTCCGTAGCCCCGGCGGCATCCGCCTGCCCGGCGATACGATAAATTTCCTCAAGATCATATTCATAAGCACCGGTTTCACCGCGCTTGCGGTGAAATTCGCAGAACTTGCAGGAAAGGGCGCAGATATTGGAATAATTGATGTGGCGGTTGATATTGTAATACGCTCTCCGCCCATGCATGGATTCCCGTACGGCATTGGCCAAGGCTCCAATGGCAAATAGATCGCGCGAATTCCATAGCGCCATGCCGTCGTCAAAATCCAGGCGCTGACCCGACGCCACCTTTTCAGCCACGGGCCGCAGCGCCGCATCGGCAATATCCGCTGGATCAATGGCTGCGGGGACCGGTGCACAGCCCGCCATTACAGCATCGGTGCCGGCGAGTGTCGGCGTTTCAACAGGAACCATGGGAGTATTCTCCGTGCGCAACAACTAAGGCCCTGAATTATAGCCCGATTCAATGGTTTTTGAAAATTTATCGTAAGACGCAGGATTAATCGCTGAACGACAACGTTACCGGAGCCAGGAAGCTTAGGTCAGGTTTATTATGCTGGGCCGTCAGACGGAAACTCTGGATACCGTCCACCCGCGCGCGCAGTGCGTTGAGGAACTTAAGCTGGCTCTTGCGGCTGGGATCAGCCATACCGTTGGGCTGGATGGGGTAGGCCACATTCAGATAATGGTTGTAGGAAGCAATCGCCTGATCGTATAACACCACAGCTTTGGCCAAATCCCGGTCTGCGGCATCTCCGAGGCGGAAGCGGCGGTTGTTGTTCTGCCAGGCCACTAAACCGCGAAATAATTGGTGCTCTGCCCTGGCCAGTGCTTCATAGTACTGCACTTCCACAATATGCTGGGTGTGAACAAATCTCTGGTAAGGATACTTTACCAGATATTTCTTAAATTCTTCAATGGATCGCGGCGCATTGATTTTCACATTGCGGTAGCAGTCATCCACATTTTCCACGCGCGCGGGGAACCGCTTAAGCATCTTGCTTTCGGAGTCCAGATTAAAAATGCGGTTCATGACACGCTGCGCGTAAAACAGATCATCACGACACCAGCAGCGCAGGGTCATGGGAGGCCAGGAATCCAGCACCTGCTGCCCCATGTCCGTAGGTCCCGGTACGGTGTGCAGCGCCCGCTGATATTCCTGATAGGCAAAATAGAATACACTTAATCCATAGCGATAATGCACGCCATTCACTTCCACACCGTGGCCCAGCGGCCCTTTACCTGAACGCGGAGGCAATAGTGTGACATGAAATTGCGGCTGATGAACCAGGTAATACACTTCCGCCAGCGTGCTTAACTGGCCGCTGACCTTCCCCGGCTGATACCGGTAAAGGTGCGCCAGGTCGTAGCGCCAGCGGGCGGTGTAATAGCGCCGTTCAAAGCTGGTGCCCAGCTTCAGGAAATAGTCATTGGCCTCGTTCATGATCATATTGGCATTATTGGGGACGTACTTTTCGCCCTTATATAGATATATTAATCCATCGAGAACCCATTTGTATTTGGTGTTCATATCATGAAATTGAGCGGATAAATTATACGACTGATTCCACGCATTAAATATATACGCCGAGCCAAAATAGGGTTCCAGGGCGGCAATGGCGTTGTAATCTGTTTCCAGCGGCACCCAGTCATGATTGTTTTTGTCGTTTTCCGCGTTTTCCCACAGCACCATCGCCAAAATTCCGCGGAATCCGCCCAGCGTCAGACGGGGGAAGGTCATAATCAGATCGCCGACGCTTTTATTATGGTTGGTGATCAACTTGGCGCGGCGGGAACGCAGGGGCGCTTGGATCAGGAATATGCCGGCCAGGAGAATAACGGCGATGGCCACGCAAATCACCTGGTCGCGCCGCGCTTCACTACGCACACGGCCCAGAAGTCTGCCGGGGGTGGCTGCCGGACGAATGGGTTCAGGCAAGGGAGTATTGGGTGACATTATGCCAACTCCTGTTTTCGCAGCAGCAGATAACCGATGGCCAGCGTCGGCAAAATACACACCAGCGTCCAGATGATATCCAGGAATACAATTTCAAAAGGCATATCCTTGGATCGAACAATAAAGTACAACGGATCATACCGCGTGAAATCCGGCATCAGATGCACCGTCACCCACAATATATGCACCATGACATTGGTAAGAAAGGATCCAATCTGATAGTACCAGACGTGTTTCATCCGATTATCCTGGACGTAATCAAAAAGTTCCAAACCGCCGGACTGAAACAGACTCTGAACGAAATGGAACAAATTACCCAGGATATACGCCACCATGGCCGTGAGCATCGCCACGGGCCAGCCCAGTGCCGTGCTGGCGGTCACGCCGATGCTGATAATCAGCACGATTTCACATAAAATAATCGCTTCGCTTTTAAATAAATTCCACACAAAACTCGAGGGCGGCTGCATGATGATCATGGAATTATCTTTAACCTTAAACCAGTGGCCGGGCACTTCACTGCGCAGGTTGATAATCAGATCGCCGGCCTCAAGGAGCGTGGAGGGCAGCTTGATGGTGGTGATGCGTTTTTCGTTGACATAAACCGATTGCACCGTCCGATCGCGTGGTGTGCTGGTGTTGTACGCCACGATCTGCGCCACAGGTGCCCGGGCTTCATTGGATTGTTTATCCACACTGATCACCATGTGAACGGTAAAATTCCCATGCGGACCGATCGGAATTTGCTGCTGGTCAACTTTCGGGAAATCCCACGAGGCCACTTCGGGTTTAATCTGCGGATGCCGGATACTGGGACCGACAATTTCCTGTTTGCCGTTATTTTTAAATCCGGTAATCACCGGATTAGCTCTGGGTGCAACCATACCGGAATGGTGCGGCGTGCGGTTGGTATCTAAACTCACGGCCATGCAACTGGTCTCGTTAGGCGGTCGTAAGCCATTACCGATATCCAGGTACACCCCAAAATTCGGACAGGTTACTTTGACCACCACGGGCCCGGGATTATAAATCTGACCGGTTTGCGGATTACCATAACTGAAAAATGCCGTCGGATTTTTGGGCATCCAGAAGACCTGCCCCTGGGCATTCAGGGTTAAGGTTGCTTCCTGGGTATTCATAGGGTTGCTGCGCTGCACCAGCGTCACATCAATCGTTACCGGCTTGGTGGAAGGCAGGGCATGAACCACACCAAACTCAAAGTTAAACATGGGCCGGTAATACTCGGTGGCCGGCAGCGAGGGAAATTCAAAGTAAAGTATTTCGGAACTTCCGCCCTTCAGCAGCCGGCTGGGAGGGTTGGTCAGGTAATTAACGTAGCCGGCGATACTTAAATTTCCCGAAACAAAATTCTGCGCCTGAAGCATGCCATGCCTGGACAGGTATTTTACGCCGGTATCCGGCGGCATACGGCGCTGGACCTTGTCATAGCTGTTCTTCTGCATGGCATAAAGCACCTGTGCGTCATGCCGGATTTTCAGATCCAGCACGTTCATGTAGCCCCAGGTGAGGATCATCATTATCAGCAGCATGATGGCCCCGGCGGCTGATAGCCCGATCACTTTGCCCAGCAGCAATTCCAGGCGGGAAATGGGCTTGCTGCCCGTGGTAACCAGCGTATGGCGTTCCCGTTCACGCGGCAGCGTTACGCAGGCCAGTATCCCAAGATACACCAGCAAAATCAGGGCCTGCGCCCGGAGGAAAATGGTCATGTAAACGCGGACCACGCCTGAAGGCTCATAGCCGCGGACAATCAGTACGCCCAGCAGCACGCATACCGCAAACCATACCAGCGGCACCGCCCACATGCGGGCATTCCAGGCTTCGGCAATGGTCACGCGGCCGATGGCCCAGGCCCGCGATAAACCGCTGCCCAGCCGGGCAATATCCCGAAAAGCCGTCAGCACAAACGCGAGAATCAACAGCACCATAACCACATCGGTAAAGAGGCTGACATAGTGGTGCTGCGACGGCGGATGATAAACGGTTCCCAAAGCAATGCCCGCTCCGGCGAGTTTTGGGCCTAACTGTTGTAATAATCCAAACATGCGAATACTTCATTCCTGACGACACGGTAAGCCACGGACAAACCAAACATTTTTACCGGGGTTCTCCGCTGCGTTTGCGTGCTACAAGCTCTTTGAACAAATCTTCCAGGCGCACGCGCGCGCGGCCCGTGAGAATTTCTACAGCGCCTTCCTGCTCGGCAATCTGGGTGAGTTTAGCCTGCAACGCCTCGGAAACGTTCCGGGCGGAAAGCTGGAATACGTCCTTTTTCTCCAGCAGATCACGCAAAGCCCCTTCCAGTTCAATGCGACCGCGGTATAAAATCACCAGCCGATCGCACACATCCTCCACATCCGCCAACTGGTGGCTTGAAAGCAGAACGGTTTTGCCCGCCTCCTTCAAACGCATGATCATGTTTTTGATTTCCAGCATACCAACCGGGTCCAAACCCGATGTCGGCTCATCCATAATAATTAAATCAGGATTGTTCAACAGCGCCTGCGCTAACGCCACCCGGCGGGTCTGCCCCTTGGAATATGTGCCGATTCTCCGTCCCCGCACGCTGGGATCCAAACCCACAAAATCAAGATAATAATCCACCGCGCGCCGGCGCTGAGCGCGATTCATGTTAAACAGACGGGCGTAAAAATCCAGGGTCTGACGGGCGTTAAGGAAGCGATACAAATAGCTTTCTTCCGGCAGATACCCGATACGCCGCCGTGTTTCCTGATCGCCCGCGGGTTGCCCCATGACCAGCGCATCGCCGGAGGTTGGATTGATCAACCCCAGTAATAATTTAATCGTGGTGGTTTTACCGCTTCCATTCGGCCCCAATAAGCCGAAAATCTGGCCCTGATCCACGCGCAGATTCAGCTCGGTGAGAGCCGGCACCTGCTGGCTTTTGAAAAAGCCGGGATAAACTTTGGAAAGCTGTCTTGTTTGTATTGCCTGGCTGTCCGCAACCATCCATAACTCCAGAATAAGCCCCGCAAAGGGGTACGCTTGCCACGAACTTACTGCGCTGACTGAATATTAACCTTTTTTGGCGGCGGCGGCATTGACAGAATAATCTGCTGGTGCGGCTGCACGAAAAATACCCGGCCCACATTGTTCATCACACTGCTTAATGTATCATTTAAAAGTTTGAGCGTAATAACCCGTGGGTTCTGCTGATATTGTGCAAAAACCTGGCTGAAGGCATTGGCCTCGCCCTGCGCTTCATCTACCGTAGTGGCGGCTGCGGCCTGAGCTTGATTCAAAATGGTCTGGCGGTCCGCCTTGGCACGACTCACCAGTTGATTGAACTGTTTCTTAGCATCCTGGTGATACTGATTTTTCTGCTGACGGGCGTTGAGCACGGCCGAAAACGCCTGATTGACCGCACTGGGCCAATGAATGTACTTAAGTTCCACGCGCTCTACCTGTGCACCCAGATTAAGCTTACTGACCAGACGTTGCAGTCCAATCGTGGGCTTAACCGGGTCATAAAGTTCCTGCTCCACCTGTGTTTTACCGCTGTACAACGCCTCATCCACGGTGGCGTAGGCAAGTTTATGAATTAATTCCCGATCCGTCAGCAGGCTCATAACTTCATCCCACGCCTGATTGGGCAACCCACCGGGCGGCTGATAGACCGCAAGAATAAATTGCAGCGGATGCGATATCTGATATTGCACGGCCACGCGTGCATGGAGAATGTTTTTATCGCCGGTGATCAGATACGGATTAAAAATAGCATTCAGCAGCCGCTTGGAATACCCTCGGCGCAAATAAGCTTTCTCCAAATTGGCCGAGGCCGCCGGTGAGGAATTAAAATCACTGACTTCCAGCAGGTGCTCACGTTCCAGCGGAACAATGTGTATGGTATCAATGGGCCAGGGAATGTGGTAATGCAAACCCGCTTCCATTAACAGCGCATGTTTGCCGCCGGGGAGCATTTCGTATTGTCCCAGCCGTTCCACCACCGCCACTTCACCCACCCCCACCTGATAAAATCCGCTTAGTATCCAGACAATCACGATACCGATGACAAAGTAAAGCAGGACAAACTGCGGACTTGCCCAGCGACTGGTCTGATCGCCGGGCGGCAATACGTTCAGATCATGATCATGAGGGTGATCATGCGTATGAGAATTATGATGTTCATCAACCTGGGTCATTCGATCATTCCTGAGAACCTTGCTGTACTTATACGTTCACGGGGCCTTAAAGGCCGGTCATTACTTGGCCGCCGGCGGGTCGGTTTTCATCGGCGTTTTAGCGCCTGATCCTTCCACCATTTTCAACTGCGCAAATAGCGGTTCGGTAACCGGATTGTTCGGCGTAAGGACCCAATACGTGCTGTTACCCATGGAGCTTTGGAACAATTGCAGGGATTTCCAGAAGCGATAAAACTGCCGGGCCTGCGGCGTTGCCTGTACCGAATTCAAAATAGCGTACGCACTGGCATCCGCCTGCCCGCGGATAATGGCCGCCTGCTTGCTGGCCGCACTACGGATTTCCGTGGCTTGTTCGCTCCCCTTCGCAATGGTGATCTGAGCCAGCTTTTCTCCCTGGTTAATGTATTCGCTGGCGATTTTATTACGCTCCGCCGTCATGCGCTGATAAACACGGGCTGCCACATTGGGCGGAAACGTCATACGGGCAAAGCCCACCTTCACCACATCGATACCCAGCGACTGCATGCCGACATCCACTTTCTGCTGAATATTTTCCTCCGCCTGCTGCATTTTCAAACGCTTGATATCTATGTTGAACATTTCATCCAGCGTGTAATGCCCGATCTGTTTAAGAACCGCACTTTGGATTTTATTATCCAGGTACCGCTGAACCGCGGGCGTGCCCCCCGGCAGCCGATCCACATACAGTACCGGATCAACGATTTTCCACAGTGCAAAAGTGCGTATGCTGATCGGCTCGCCGGCGCTGGTGCTGACTTCCCGGTTATCGCTTTGATACAAGTGCAGCCGCATGTCCAGGCGAATCACCCGGTCCGTCGGATAACATAAAAACCAGTTGTAGCAGATGCGCGTCGGATGGGAAATAATTTTCCCGAATCGATCCAGCAATATCTTCTGGTACGGCTTGGCTACAACTGTGCAGAGTTCGCAAAACAGCACAATCAGCACAACCGCCACGATGGTTCCAATAGCTAACTTACGCATGATACTTCCTTAAGGGGTTTTCCGTTATTCAACTTTCCTGTCAACCTGATCCGATGTTTTCCAGCCGGATATTATTGCGGCGCACCGCTTTCACTTCCAGGGGAATTAGGACCGCCCGGTCCACCCGGCGTTCCCATCCCGCCCGGCGGCCCTGACGGCGGCGGCACCATCATACTGCCCGATGACCGATGGCCGATTTGCCAAATTTCCGGCGGCGTCACGTTGGGGCCTAAAACCACTTTGTTGATGCGCCCGAACATTTTGCCCAACGCCTGATAGAACGCCCACGACATCGCCGCCGGAGCAGCCTTGGCAAACGCTTTCGATTGAACCGTCAGCGCCTTGGCCCGGCCCTGTTCAATATTGACCACCTTGGCGGCGTAACCGTCAGCCGCCAATAATTTACCCTTGGCATAACCTTGTGCCTGCGCCACGTCCGCATAGGCTTCTGTTTGCGCCGCGTCCACCAGTTGTTCTTGAATTTCCCGCGATGCCACAACATTTTCAAAGGCCGCCGCCGGTCCCAGCAATCTTCCCTGTGCGGTATTTTGAGTCTGACCTTTTGGCGGATGAATATCTTTAATTTCCACACTCAAAATCACGATCCCGGATTTCATCTGATCCAACACCTGTTGCATTGCCTGCTTGATGCTTTGGGACACCGGCCCCACATTGGATTCCATGATCTGCTTAAGTGTATTTTGGGCAAATACCCGTGTGACAGCATACAAAAGCACCTGATGCACCAAGGCCGAATCCATCCGCCGCAAATGCAGCGCGGAGCCGGCACCCGTTAAGCCTCCAACTTCAATAATGTTGCTCGTCGAGACATTATCAAAAAATTCGCCCGGGTTTTTTACCCGCCACCACGCCGCCACAAAGCCATCCAGTAACTGCGACGCCGGACTCCCATCCGGATTGACATCCCCGGTTAAAAATTCCTGATCCGGAATGGAAATATGCTGGCTCCAAAAGGAGAACGCATTGTTGCCCAGCAGATTTTTATCCCGTTCTTCCGAGCCAACCACCACCAGATTGACCTTATCCGTCGGCTCATCCTGCAGCTTATCAATGGGCCAGGGCCATAAAATATGCAGCCCCGGCTGTAATGGATGCGCCAGATCCGCAGTAGTTGTCACACCCAGATGTTCAAGAATGCCCACCTCACCGGTCGGCACAACGTGCATGGTGCTTAATAGCACGACAAACAGAAAACCCGCAATCAAGATACGTGGAATTAACCGCGAAAAAATGGCGACGACCGTCGTGCCGCTGCTGGCCATGCCGATACTTTCGGAAACCAGTACCTTAATACCCACGATCCAGCCGCTGGAAAGCATGGGCACCAGCGGGAGTTGCTGCAAATCCACACCGGCCTGGTCCAATTCCACAATTCCGCCATGGCTGCGGATGGAATTTATTCCCAATTCAAAGGCCTGTAAAACCAGCACCGCACCGATAAATATCGCTGCCGCCTGACTGGCATAATCCACCTTGGCCCACACCGCAATAACCGCCGCCAGCAGTACGACCGCACCAGGAATGCCCAGAATTACAATACCGTTCGAGGCATCAACCAAGCCCTCGGTTTCCGGTCGTGGACGGGAAAAGGGAATCAGCAGGATATAAATCAGTAACGCCGTCCCCGCCGCCACCACCGCACCGGGATCCAGCGGAACCGGAGAAATGACAATGGGATGGCCCGGAGAAACAGAAGCGAAATCATGATAAACCAAAAGCCCGATCAGCCCGGCGAGCACCAGAAATCCCAGGGAACATAAACCCACAATCACGCGCTGAAAACCGGTATCCAGCGTGGTGATATCTTCGGGGGCCACCGGAGCCGGTGCCGCCACCGCCGAGCTGGCGGTTTCATCGGAATAGCTCATGTGAAACGCGCCCATCGGGGCCAGGGGCGTAAATTTCACGTTAGCTTCCGCTTCCGCCTCATCCACCAGAGCCGCCTGCTGGCGTGCCAATCGCAGGCCCCACCAGGCCAGAAACGCCAAAACCGTCTGCCCCAGAGCCGCGAACATCGCCGCCCAGAAACAGACCGCCCCGTACTTGAAGGTGGCAATGGCCAGAGCCGCTGTGACCAGCAGCAATCCCATCAAAACCCAAAATGCTACCGTGATAGATCGCTTCACGCCTGAATTTCCTTACAAGCCGCTGATACCCTTGTAGATTGCGGCGCTTTCCCGCAACCCGGTAACTTCCCGCAGAAAGTTCTTAATATGGTTAAAAGACGCTCACGCCTGAGACAGCACGGGGGCACCGATACCCTCGGGCGCTGCTTTTCTGCGTACGCCAATGGGCAACGGCTTACGGTTCACACCGACATCACCCGCCAACCGTACCGAATTCACCGCTATGACAACCACTGCCAGCATGTGAATCAGGGCCGCAACCACCGGGCCGAACAGGCCGAAGGCCGCCGCCACCAAAGCGAAGATTGCGAAAAATAAAGCATATCCGATATTTTGATAAATCGCGACACGCGTCTGACGAGCCAGATAAATTAACAACGGAATACGCGTAAGATCATCCTTCAGCAGAATCGCATCCGCCGCTTCAATGGCCGCGTCCGTGCCCCGCAATCCCAATGCAATGCCCACCGTAGCCGCCGCCAGTGATGGCGCATCATTAATACCTTCACCTACCATGGCCACGCCATGATCCCCGCGCTGAAGCTGCCGAATTAATGCTTCTTTTTGCGCCGGCAACAGCTCGGCGTAGATATCATCACACCCTACCGCACGACCCACCATTTGAGCCGTCTTCCGGCGATCACCGGTCATCATGACAATGCGCTTCACACCCAGATTCCGCAGATGCTTAATGGCACGTCGCGCTTCGGGGCGAATTTCATCCGTCAGGCAAATTGACCCCATTAAGCGCCCTTCGTGCATCACATACACCGGCACCAGCGGTAATTCCGATTCCGCAGCCTCCACATTGCCCGCACCTGCCGCTAATTCCGGCGGCAGAATTTTAAGCGACCCCGCTCGCGTCATCCCCCCATCCACTTCCGCTTCCACGCCCAGGCCTTCCAGAATCTTTACATCCGCAGCTTCATGGAACGCCACCCCGCGATCCCGCACATAAGAACAGATGGTCTTCGCCAAGGGATGGCTGCTGCGATTTTCCACCGCCGCCGCCAGAGCCAGCAATCGGCTTTCCTCTACGCCTTCCGCCGGACGCACGCTATGAACAATAAATTTGCCCGTGGTCAGCGTGCCGGTTTTATCAAATACCACCGTATCCAGATTTACCGACGCTTCCACAAACGGCCCGGCCTTAATTTGAATCCCGCTTCGACTGGCCCGCGCCAGCGCCACCACAATTGCCAGCGGCGATGCCAGCAGCATCGCGCACGGACATCCCACCACCCACATGGTGATCATCCGGCCCGGCTGCCCGGAAACCCAGAATGCCACCACCGACAATATCAATACCAGCGGCGTATAAAAGGAGAAAAATCGATCAGCGGCACGAATTACCTGCGGCTGATATTGCTGCGCTCGCCGCACCAGAGCAATCGTCTGCCCCAACGCCGAATGCTCGCCCACGCGTGTAACCTGGGCCTGTACCGACCCCGTCAGATTAATGGTACCCGCTAAAACCGTGCCCCCTGCTGTCTTATCAACCGGAATGGATTCCCCGGTCACCATGGATTCATCCACGCTGGTAGAACCCGTGACCACTGTGCCGTCGCCAGCGATGCGTTCGCCTGGTTCAATAACCAGCATATCGCCTTCCCGCAGCGCTTCAGCGGGAATAATTTCATCTTTTTCGCCCCGACGCACACGGGCGTGTACCGGTGCCAGATTCTGTAAAGCCAGCACCGCGTTGCGGGCGCTTTCCGTAGCCACCTGTTCAATTAATGCCCCAACCTGCAGCAACAACGCCACCAGGCCGGCCTCAATAAGCCATCCCAGGGCAATGGCCCCGATAATGCTTAAGGCGACAAGTTCATTGACATTGGTTCTACCGCGGGATAATCCCTTGGCCGCCTGCCAGAATATTGGCCCGCCGGAAATCAGCGCCGCCAACAGCCCCAACGCACGGGCGATCGGAACTTCCGTGGGAAACTGATAAAAAATACCGGCCAAAATTAACAACGCTACAGTTGTCGGCACGAGAACCGAAAGCTGCAGCTGTAAACTTACACCGGAATGGCTATGCCCCACCGCTTGGCCCTGCGGCCCCGCCTCATGGTCGTGCCCGCAGGCACAGGCAATGCCATCAGATGCATGAGAATGTTCCGAATGCGAATGATTATGCTCCGGCAAGGGAATAGCTACTTCACCAATCCGGACCGAAGTACCGCTTGGAGTTGGGGTTGTCTGGCTCACAAATTCACCAAAAAATACATAAACATAAAAATCTTATTCACGTACCGCCTGCATATCCGCCGCAGCATTAAAAATGCGGTACATTACCGCTCCAACCGCCTGCTCTTTATATATCTCTCGCACACCGGCTTGGCCCAGCGGCCTGTTATCTTGCACATATTATCGGCTTTCGGCCATGAACTGCTGAAGCACAATGCCAAAGCCATCCTTAATACGCAGAAGTTTACCATAAGGTTCAAATAATTTACACCCGTGCCACAACCACCTGCTCCAGCAACCTGGAATATTTCCCTGAATCAAAAATTTCCAAATCCTCGGAGACCGCTCGCGCTGTTGCCAACGCCACGCCGGCACCCAGTGCCTGCACGGGAGTTTTCCCCTGCGCTAATCCATGCACAAAACCCGCCAGCAGATGATCCCCGCACGCCACCGTTCGTACCACCGGTTCCGCCAGATGCACGCTTGCCGCAAAGCATTCGCCGTGCCGGATCAGCAAGGCACCCTGTTGCCCGCGGCTCACAATCAGATTTTCCACTGGGCAGGCCTGTTTTTGAGCCGCTGCAGTAATATCCGCCACGGTTTCCAGTTTGCCAACTCCCCACGCCTGAGCCAATTCCGCAACATTGGGTTTGGCAATCCATAAGGGTTTGCGTAACGCCATCGCCAACGCCTCCCCCGCCGTATCCACCGCCACCAAGCCCCCCAAACCCAGCGCTACATCCAGCAAATCACCAAACTGCCGCGCGGAAAGCCCGACTGGCAGGCTTCCGGAAAACAACACCCCGTCCCCCGGCTGCACCGTTTGCTTCAAGTCCTTTTCCATAGCCGCAATTTCGGTTTCTTTCACCTCAAAGCCCGCGAGGCGTATATGCGTTTCCCCGTCACCATGCAAAACGGTTATATTCTGCCGCGTGGCCTGCGCTAAAAGCGCGAAATGACACGCCACCGCTCCAGGCCCAAGCTTGTGCAATTGCTCCTTAAAGAAAGACCAATCCCCCTCCCCCAAAAACCCGCACGCCCGCACATCCTCCCCCAGCAACACCAGCGCCCGCGTAACATTGGCCGCCTTACCCGCCGCAATGCGCGCTACCAACCGCCCGGAATTCACCTCCCCCGGCAAAAACCCCCGGCACCGCACCACACAATCAATCGCCGGATTTAACCCAACCGTTATAACATTTCTTACCATCATCGCCCCCAATTATATCCCACCGCCGCCCCGCCGCCAGAATCCGGAACCTTGAATCTGGAATCTGAAATTTCAGATCCGGAACCTGGAATTTAGAACCTTGAATCTCGTATCCAGAAAAATTGCAGCGCAGCGCTTCAGCCTGCGGTACGGACCGCCGACGTCCCGTCGGCACAACGAGCAGGCGAGGCGCCTTCGATCCAATTAATCCACACGCCCCAAGCTGTCCATTTGGAGTTTGCGGGCCGGCGATGTTCATCGAAGACATCCACGCCGCTGGCCGGAAAATAAATTTGCCGTACAATTTCCGGTTATGGCCCATAACAAGCAAAAACTCGAGCGTACCTAGGTCAGCAAGATCGAGAAGCGGCTGAAGCGCACCGGTGGCCCCCGGCCCTGTCCACAATCCGACGCAGCGTTGCGTGAGTTGCTGCGTGAGTTGAAAATATGAACGTCATCGACCGCCCAGCGGTTGGCTGGATCCCGCAGTGTGAAACAATGACCGGAGGATTATGCAATGACAGAGATTTTACCCACGCCCGATTCTTCTCCCTCCGCCGCCATAGGCTTCGAGGAACTCAAACTCGTGAACGCACACGGGGCTGAATACTTCAGCGCCCGGGACTTGCAATCCATGTTGGGCTACAACCATTGGCGAAACTTCGAGAAGGCGATCACCAAGGCTGTCATCTCCTGCGAGAAATCCGGGAATGACCCGGAGCATCACTTTGCGCGCGCGCGCAAAGCGATCGCCGGGGGCAAAGGCGCTGTGCAGGAAGTTCCTGATTTTCACCTCTCCCGCTTCGCCTGTTACCTGATCGCCCAGAATGGCGACCCGCGCAAGCCGGAAATTGCCCTCGCCCAGAAGTATTTTGCCATCCAGACCCGCCGTCAGGAGTTGACTGATGCTTACCGCCGTGACCAAGAACGCCTTGAACTGCGCCAGCAAACAAAGGAGGAGTTTAAGGCCCTTTCCGGGGCGGCCCAAGATGCCGGCGTCCAGGGGCGGATGTTCGGCGTTTTCCATGATGCCGGCTACAAGGGGTTGTACGGCGGGCTGGGCAGCGAGCAGATCAAAACGCGCAAGCGTATCCCCGGCGGCGAAAACCTGATGGACCGCATGGACACCACTGAGCTTGCCGCCAACCAGTTCCGCATGACCCAGGCCCGCGAGAAATTAAAAAGCCAGGGCATCAACGGGCAGCGGCACGCCATCGACACGCACATGCAGGTAGGCAAGGAAGTGCGGGAAGCGATCAAACGCATCGGCGGCACCATGCCGGAGAATCTTTCTCCGGCGGAACACATCAAGCAGGTGGAAAAGCGCCTCAGGGAATCAACACCCAAGTTGGAACTCGACGGTCCCGCCGCCAGGGGCTTGAACGGTGACGTGGAAGCCGATGCCTAACCACAAGAATAAGCTGGAACTCGCTTGGATCGCCAAGCACAAGGCCTTATTTGAAGCACAAGATGCGGTAGATCAGCGCCGCGAAGCCTTGATCGCCGGGATCGGGGCAAAGCTCACACAAAACACAAACTCCACAACCGTGGTTTATTTGCGATGGAGGCTGGTATGACGGATTCAGGAACAGAAAACTCCGCTGCCGCAGGCGGTCCAACGCTAAACCGTAAACTCTCCTATTACGCTGTTTTATTCCTCGACCTGCTGGGCCAACGCGAGGCGGTCTCGGCGCTCGAAGACCTCACCCTTCTACGGGATAACGAAGCCGAGTACTACCACCGTTTCGGGGAAGCCGCGGGCAAAGTTTGGGGCGTGCGAATTTTTTTTCAGGGATCGGCTGGCCAAAGGAATGGCTGAGGCGCTGCCTTCAGCAGCATATCATGTACCCGAAGTCACATTCCAGATGTTCTCGGATACGGTAATGATCTATTTCCCATGGGACCCGCAGAATCCGAATGCGTTTATCGCCCTAAAGTCCCTGCTGCTCGCCACCGCTGAAACCATGATCTACGCGCTTGCAAGCGGGGTTCCAATCCGCGGCGGCCTTGACGTGCACCTGGCCATAGAATTTAACGAACAAGCACAGGTGGAAAATTCTTCGAGCGCCCTTTTTCATGGCGGTGACCTCTGGGGGCCTGCCCCCAAAAGGGCGTATGAACTGGCAGAGAAGAGCGACAATTACATGCGTGTTCGAGTTGGTGAGGGCGTAATCGGGCTGATCATAAAAGCGCTGCAGTGGTACGAGGAATAGGTAGGAATTGACCCATCGAAGGTTATATGGTTCCAGCCAACCGTGGATGCTGCGAATGAAACTACCAAGCTGATCGCCAGGGATCCCGTGGACAATCTACCGATAATCGACTATCTCGGCCCAGCCACAGCGGACCTTATGC